>JAYTIA010000737.1:0-7242 GCA_043732145.1 Saprospiraceae bacterium | reverse complement strand
AAAAAAATATACGGGCAGTTACGACCGCAGCGCGAAAACTGATGTAGCGATGCGCGTTGTTGCCGATCATATTCGTGCCGTTGCATTTGCAATTGCCGACGGTTGTTTGCCCGCGAGTGGCGGAGCAGGTTATGTGATTCGACGCATTTTACGCCGTGCGGTGCGATATTATTTTTCTTTTTTGGATGTCAAAGAACCGCTTTTGCATAAACTTATTCCGAGTTTAGCCGAAGCGTTTAAAAATGTTTTTCCGGAACTTATTGCACAAGAAGCGTTTGTAAAAAAAGTAATTCTCGAAGAAGAAAAATCTTTTTTGCGCACACTTGAATTGGGTTTGAAAAAAATTGAAACGATTGCTGTCACCAATAATATTTTAGACGGCACAACAGCATTTGACTTATACGATACTTTCGGTTTTCCGATTGACCTTACGCGCTTGATAATGTCGGAACGCGGCATCCATGTTGATGAAGTAGGTTTTGAAAAAGCACTTGCCGAACAAAAAAATCGCTCGCGATCCGATGCCGAAAAGCAAACCGGCGATTGGGTTTTATTGGACGAAACACCGAACGTAGAATTTGTCGGTTACAATCAATTGCGCATTGAAAAAACGCACGTTTTGAAATACCGCACCGTAAAAGATAAAAAAGGCGAGCAATATCAAATTGTTTTGAGTCGCACACCTTTTTACGCCGAAGGCGGCGGACAAGTCGGTGATACGGGTGTGATGTATTTTGAAGGCGAAAAAATTCAAGTACTCGACACGAAAAAAGAAAATGATTTGATTTTTCATTACGTAGATAAACTGCCGCATTTTATTGAAGACAAAACTGTTAAAAGTATCGTTGATGCACCACGTCGGCATTTAATTGAAAACAATCACTCCGCAACGCATTTACTTCACGCCGCTTTGAGAAAAGTTTTAGGCACACACGTTGCACAAAAAGGCTCATTGGTCAATGAAAATTATTTGCGTTTCGATTTTTCTCATTTTGAAAAAGTAAGTGACAAACAAATTGCGGAAATAGAAAGCATTGTCAATTCTAAAATCAGAGAGAACGTAATACGCACGTCGGAAGAAATCAGCATAGAAAAAGCACGCGAATCCGGTGCCATGATGTTGTTCGGTGAAAAATATGGTGAGACAGTGCGTATGGTAACAATTGACCCGACGTTTTCAAAAGAACTGTGCGGCGGTTGTCACGTCAATACAACCGGACAAATCGGTTTGTTTAAAATTATTTCTGAAGAATCATCCGCTACAGGTGTTCGTCGCATTTCCGCCCTCACTGCCAATGCGGCAGAAAAATATATTGCCGAACAACTTACCGAATTGAGCGTGGTAAAAGCGGCACTCAAAAATCCGAAAAGTGTTGTCGAGCGTATTCATGCATTGCAAGAAGAAAATAAAAACCTGCAAAAACAATTGGATGTTTTGATGATTGAAAAAGCCGCAGCATTGCAAAAAGATTTGCGCAGCCAATTCAAAAATATCAACGGTATACAAACACTCATCACTACCCTACCGATTCACGATGCGAATAGTATAAAAACTTTAGCATACAATCTTGAAAAAGAAATTGGCGCATCTGTTTTCATCGTTTTTGGAACTGTCAACGACGACAAACCGCAATTGACAATTCGCATCAGTGAAGATTTAATAAAATCGCGCGGACTCAACGCCGGTACTATCATTCGTGATTTAGCGAAAGATATAAAAGGCGGCGGCGGCGGTCAACCGTTTTTCGCTACTGCGGGCGGTACGGATGTGAGTGGGTTAGGTGCGGCATTAGAGAAGGCGCAATTAATTATTATCTGAACTGTAGTTTTCTTGATTTCTATAATTATGATAATTTATGAGAAATCAAATAATTATAGAAATCAAGAAAATAAAAATTCAGAATTGATTCTATCGGCAGAACTTATTTCTTTCTCCTTCCTTAATAATTTTTGACGAGGTATATAAATTCAAAAACATCTCTTCAGTTGCAACTTCAGTATTTCGATTCAAAAAATTAAAAATATTCATGTCACAACTGTAATTAAAACGAAAAATTAAAAAATACTTTATCGTTAAATTCTAATTTTTAAATTTCAGTGACACTCTTTCAAGAAATTTGAAATATTTTTTTAATACCGAATAAACGGTAAAAATTTCTGCAAGAAAAAACCAAGTAAAAAGTATCCGCTTGAAAGAGAGTGTATTATATCATTAATTAAATAAAATTTATAAAATACCGTTTAAAAACTGCTAAAAAAAGTCACTTTTAAATATCCTTACGTCAAATAGGCATTAAATTTGAAAGATAAAAACAATTAAAATGTGACTGTAAAACGCAAAAATTATTGCTTTTTATAATTCAAGTAGCTAATTTTGTTGTGTTAAATGATTTCAGTGTTAATTTAAGAAAATTGTACACAAATAATTTCAATTGAAACATACGAACTATAGCTTTTAAAGAAAACATACTGAATTAAACTTATTATATTAAAGCTCGTGAATAGCACGTACTTTATTCAAGATTCTTCCTGTTATTTTCTGCTCGTTTTTGAGCGGGTGTTTTCTTATTTTTATTTGAGGAAATTACGCTTTTAACTATAACTTAAACCTTACCATTCAATATGGGCATACTGACAAAGAAACCTACACTGTTAATCATCGAAGACCATCAAGCAATGCGTATTTTGATGGGTTTATCGTTGAAAAAAGAATTTAATATTATTACACAATCTAACGGCATTGAAGCCTTGGCTTGGCTGTCAAAAACACTTGTTATGCCGGATTTAATCATCTTAGATCTTCAAATGCCACAGGTAGATGGTTTTAAATTTCTGTCGCAAATCCGTTCAAGCGGTTTATTCCGAAATTTACCTGTCTTATTAGTATCCGGCAGTTTTGCGCCACCTGAAATGGAAAGTTTATTTGAATTAGGTGTTTCGGGTTTTGTAAAAAAACCATTTAATATTTTGAATTTCAAAGATAAAGTGCGCGCCATTTTAGAGAATATAGAAAACAACGTTCTGGTTTAGAATTTTAAAACAACTTAGGCAATCTCTAAGCAATACACTTATAATAAAATAATCTTACAATTTTAGAACACTTTCAACTTAGTTCAAACAAAATTTACTATGATCAAAACCTTACCCGATTTACGTTTAGCGAAAATGCAAGAGTTAGTACTCATAAATGTTGATGCTTGCGTATCTGACTTTACTAATCTTAATGTGCCTTACACGATTGATACTATCAAAGCACATTTATCTGATACCTATTTAGATTACATCATCGGATTAAAAAATTCACATGAAGTACCTTATGCGATTGTTGCAGATTATGAGATTCTTTCACACCAAGACTTTGCTTTTGTAAAAAAATTGCGCACCAATTCAATATTATCTTCAGTACCTGTGATAGCAGTAGCAAAAAAAGGCACGACAATTGACATTAACATTTTAAATTTCGGCGTTGATGATTGTTATAAAATGCCTTTCGATTGTATAAATTTAAAAGAACGCGTAGAATTTTTGCACGATTATAAAGCACAGGTAGATGCAGTTGAATTAAAAAACGAAGATCTGTCTATAAAAATTTCTCTTTGGAAACGTGCTTTTGATATTTCGGCAGCAAGTATCGGCTTAATTATTATCAGTCCTATACTTATCACCACTGCAGTCTTGATCCGTTTAGAATCGAAAGGTCCGGTTATTTATAAATCAAAAAGAAGCGGTTCTGGTTTTCAAGTTTTTGATTTTTTGAAATTTCGTTCGATGTATCAAGATGCAGATAGCCGTTTAGGAGAAATGAAACATCTGAATCAGTACGGCAATACCGATACAACTTTCGTGAAATTTAAAAACGATCCGCGTATTACGCGTGTCGGGCGTTTTATCAGAAAAATGAGTATTGACGAAATGCCGCAATTGTTCAATGTCTTGAAAGGCGATATGTCTCTCGTTGGTAATCGTCCGTTGCCTTTGTACGAAGCAGAATGTTTAACTAAAGAAGAAGCGGCTTATCGTTTTCTTGCACCGGCGGGCATGACAGGATTATGGCAAATTATGAAACGTGGCAGCAACGATATGTCTGTGGAAGAGCGCATTAATCTTGATGTGACTTATGCAAAAAACCATAATTTTTGGTATGATTTAAAAATTTTAGCGAAAACACCTTTCGCTATTATTCAAAAAGAAAACGTTTAAAAATAGTTGAAAATTGAAAGTTGAAAATTGAAAGTTATTTTTACTGCTTTCAACTTTTAATTTTCAACTTTCAACTGTAATCAACTTCTTTTGAGAAAATTTCCGCAAATTTCAATTATCACAGTAAATTACAACGGATTGAGCAATACAGTTGAACTATTGAACTCAATCCGTAAATTCCCGTATCCTAATTTAGAAATTTTTGTCGTCGACAATGCTTCAAAAGAGAATCCGGAGACGTATATCACTATACATTATCCGGAGGTAAAATTTATCCGATCCGAAAAAAATTTGGGATTTGCAGGTGGTAATAATTTAGCCGTTGCTCAAGCCCAAGGTGAATACTTATTTTTTATTAATAATGATGCGGAAGTAACGGCAGGTTGTATAGAAAGGTTATTGTTTATGTTTGATAAGCGACCAAAATTAGGTGTTGTTTCTCCTATGCTTTGTTACTACAACGAATCCGATAAGGAGAAAGGCGATTTGATTCAATATGCCGGCATGACTGCCGTAAATCCGATAACGGCGAGAAACAAAATTATAGGCGAAAAAATACGTGACCGTGGGCAATTCATTCTTCCGTCACCTACACCTTATGCACACGGCGCTGCAATGATGGTAAAACGCGAAGTGATTGATATAGTCGGCACTATGTACGATAGTTTTTTTCTTTATTATGAAGAATTAGATTGGTGCGAGCGCATCAGGAAAGCCGGATATGAAATCTATATCGAACCAAATGCGCGGGTGTATCATAAAGAATCTGCGAGTGTAGGTGAGGCTTCAACGCTTAAAACTTATTATTTGAATCGAAACCGTATTCTTTTCATGCGTCGTAATTTTTCTAACCGACATTTAATTGCTTTTTCTGCGTTTATGGCTTTCGCCACAATTCCTAAAAATATTTACAGTTTTTTTGTTACCGGTCGTTTTAAACACATTGCCGTTTTTATTAAAGCCGTGCGTTGGAATATGCGCGACGTGCGCGGCAAATCAACAGAAAATTTAGAACTTTAAAGTTGTTATTCATCATTCATCATTTATAAGAATGTTTTTTTATATTTTATCCTCAGCAATTATTTTTTTCTTACTCCTCCCTTTTTTTATTGTTTTGATGGGTTTAGCCTCTAACGATCCGGTTTCTCGCAAGCGCATTAGTAAAATAGAGAATTACAGTTACGCCAATATCATAACGGCTTATCGTAATGCAGATATAGCCGAACCTTTGGTGCAATCACTCATCAAACAATCGCATCCGAATCACCATATTTATTTGGTGGCTGATAATGCCGATGTGTCAAAGTGGACATTCCAACATCCGCAATTTACATTATTGAAACCTGAACCCGCACTCAACCTAAAAGTAAAATCTATTATTTACGCGACTGAAAGATTCATAGAACTTCACGATTATATTGTTATTTGGGATGCAGATAATTTGGCGCACCCGAAATTTTTAGAAATTATCAATGCTTATGCGTCCGCCGGTTTTGAAGCCATTCAAGGGCAGCGCACCGCAAAAAATATCGACAATAAAATAGCGGCAGCCGATGCACTCGGGGAGTATTACAAAAACTACATCGAACGTTTTTTACCGCCGCGCATCGGCAGTTCGTCCATTATTTCCGGCAGCGGTATGGCAGTTAAGACGGAATTGTACCAATCTTATTTGTATGGAGAAGATATTCAGCAAGGACAACATCTTTGGAAAAAAATGATGCAAGAAGATAAAATTCTTCAAAATCATATCATGCATGCCGGCAAGCGCATCGTTTATTCGAAAGATGCTATTTGTTACGACGAAAAAGTAACATCAGCCGATGCCGTTGAAACGCAACGGAGTCGTTGGTTGTATTCCTATTTTCAAAATTTTCCGAACTCAAGCGGTTTTACTTTAAAAGGCTTGTTCACGCTCAATTGGAATAAATTTTTGTTCGGTTTAATTACCGTGTCGCCGCCTTTATTTATTTTAGTGGGTTTATCCGCATTTGTCTTTTTTATCGGTTTATTTATTCATCCGATTATTTCTGTCGCCATTGCTTTGGCAGACATAATTTTTGTCGGTACTATTTTTTGGAGTTTGTATTTATCCGATGCACCGAAATCCGTTTTTCAATCGCTTACATCACTACCAGAATTCACTTTCCGACAATTAAAAGGTTTATTTAAAATGGTAAATCCGAATAAAAATTTCAAACATTCGGAACATAAAGTAGCTGTTAAGGTTGAAGATATTTTGCAAAGCAAATAATACCGAGACAACGTACTTACTGTAAAAACAATCTCCACCATCAGTAAGTCCATTGTCCATTGTCCATCAACTATTCTAGTTCAATTTATAATAAGCAAAATTTAGTGCCATTGCGAAACTCACCCAACATAAATATGGAATATTAATGTAGGCAGCCAAAGGTTTTAATTTAGAAAATAAAAATAAAAAAACGATTATACTGAACCAAAGTGCAATAATAACAGCAAGTGCCAATCCGATATTTTTTAAATAAAAAAAATAAAAACTCCATGCGAAATTGAATATTAAGTGGATTGAAAAAGCGGTAATTGCGATATTTCTTTCGTGCGACTCCTGCATTTTCCATATCAAGTACAACGAAATACCCATCAAAATATAAAGCGTGGTCCAAACCGGTGCAAAAACCCAATTCGGCGGATTGAATGAAGGTTGATGTAAAGTTGAATACCACGTCGGAATGGCTTCTGCTGAAAAATAACCGCCGATACCGCCGATTAGCAACGGCAAAATAATTGAGATAATTAGTTTTGTAAGATTGTTCATTATTAGTTAGTTAGCTAGCTAGTTGGTTGACAAGTTTTTAACCAACTGATGATACAAGAATTAACCAACTAATCAACTAAAATAATTTCATTTGCCCATCCGTTTTTTCAATAATAGGTTGGTAGCAACGGCCATTAATATTTGTTGCAGTCGATAATTTATCAAAAAAATACCGCGCAATAATCGGTGATTGTATATTATCCGGCTGGTGTGAAAAAAAATAAACACTTTGCAAACCGTTTTCC
>JAYTIA010000736.1:0-7265 GCA_043732145.1 Saprospiraceae bacterium | reverse complement strand
ATGAATTTGATTTTAAAACGAAACGTGTAGTTACACCACGTTACTTTTAGTTAGTTGGTTATTTATCTGGTTAGTTGGTTAGTTGGAAATGCCGTCAGACATGACATTTTGGTAGACATGAAATAAAAAATTATTTATTTTATGCGCTTTACGTTTTCTAACTAATTATAATAAAAATTATCAACAACCAATAGCTTACAACCAATAACTAATTTTTGGTACGATTTTTTAAGTTATTCTTCCGTATTCTTTAAAATTCACTTTTACAAGCGTCGGTGGAGAAGAATTAATAATTAAGAATTAATAATTAAGAATTAATAATGGCAACTAATAATTTAAAAATTAATAATAAATCGTTGCAATTTTTAATTTTCAATTTTTAGTTCTTAATTAATTTATATTCCCTTTTTCCGATTTAAACTTATTATGATGAAATTAAGAAGTTTTTACCTCCCGGTAGTGGCTATCTTTATGACTTGCCACCTATTTGCTCAAAACGCAAAAGTTGATCGTGCTAAACAGTACATGAAAGATTTGAACTACACCGGTGCAATTGAATTACTCAGCCAAGTTGTCGCAAAAGGCGATAACGATGACGCAAGAATAGCCTTAGCCGAATGTTACCGCAAAGTAAATGATTCTGAAAACGCCGAATTTTTATACTCACAAGTCGTTCGTTTACAAACAGCTCAACCGATTCACTATTTATATTACGGTGAAATGCTACAACGCAACGGTAAATGCGATTTAGCCCGCGAATGGTTTAAAAAATTCGCAGAAGCAGTGCCGGAAGATGTGCGCGGACAATATCAAAATCGCGCCTGCGATTATGAAAAAGAACTTAAAACAAAAGGTGAAGGCGTTTATGAAATAGCGCATACTGCTTTCAATTCCAATCTCGACGATTTCGGCGCTACGTTTTATAAAGACGATAAAAAAGGACCCGGTATCGTTTTTGCTTCCGAACGTGATAAAGGTACTGCCATTAAACGCAATCATTGTTGGACGGGTAGTCCATTTTTGGATTTATACTTCGTGCCAACGACAGGAAAAGGTACGAAAGTTGAAACAGGTAAACCTGAAAAATTTTCGAGCGATATTAATTCAAAATACCACGATGCTGCAGTCACATTCAATAAAGATCAATCACAAATATTTTTCACGCGCAACAATTTAAGTAAAGGAAAATCCGGTCACGACGATCAAGGTATTATCCGTTTGAAAATTTATACCGATAAAAAAAGCGGTAACGGTTGGAAGGGTGAAGAAAGTTTGCCTTTCAACAGCGATGAATACTCTTGTGCGCATCCTACTTTGAGCAACGACGGTAACAAATTATATTTCGCCAGCGATATGCCGGGCGGTTTTGGCGGCATGGATTTATATGTGTCGGAATTGGAAAACGGTCGTTGGGGACCACCGATGAATCTTGGACCGAGTGTCAATACGGAAGGCAATGAAATTTTTCCGTTTATTCATAACAGCGGACGTTTGTATTTTGCATCTGACGGACAATTGGGTTTAGGTGGTTTAGATATTTATTCTATTGATCCCAAAGAGGGCGGACAATGGACTGCTCCTGAAAATATCGGCGCACCAATTAATTCAAAAGATGATGATTTTGGTTTGACTTTAGATAATGAAGGTACTTCCGGATTTTTTACTTCCGATCGTCAAGGTGGTGCCGGACGCGATGATATTTACAGCTTTACGAAAAAAGCAACACCGGTTAAAATTTTCGTTTTTGACGAACAAACTAAATTACCGATTGAAGGCGCGGAAGTAACTTCCGATTCGTGTATCAAACGCAAACTCAAAACCGGAAAAGATGGTAAAGTAACCGTTGATGTGAAATTTAATTCTTGTTGTACTTTCAACGCGACGTTTGCCGGTTACGAAAAAAACAGTAAACAAGGATGTGTAAAAGAAGCTGCAAGTGTTGAAAATACGATTGTAGAAATTCCGTTGCGCAAAGAACAAAAATTTATGGTCGAAGGTATTGTTTTCGATCAAGCAACAGGCTTGCCTTTGCCGGACGCAAAAGTTTCATTTATAGGTGATTGTAAAGATTCAATACAAACTTACACAACAGATGCAAGCGGTAAATTCAAATTTAAAATGGCAAATGCGTGTTGCTATAAATTGCGCGGTGAAAAAGATAAATACTTCGCCGTAACAACGCAAGATACTATCTGTTCGCGCAATCAAAAAGATTCTAAAACATATCAAGTAAACTTAAATCTGCAACCGACAACAGCTCCTGCCGGACAACCGGGTGCGATTACTGAAGCAGGTGGAAATAATATAAATCGCACGGGCGAGACAAATCCGAACGGCACTGTATCACCTTTGAATCCGGGAACTGTTACCGAAAATGGTAAAATTCCAACCGCCGGCAAAGTAAAACATCCTAAAGGAACGATTTATAAAGATGAAGAAACCGGTTTGTACATGAAAAACAATAAACCATTTACAGGCAAAAAAGACGGTATCGCTTATAAAGACGGAACGATGCAAGACGACCCGAATTCATCTGCATTTATTCCTTCCGATACAAAATATGCTGCCGGCGACTCTGCTCAAGCCTATTTATTGCATATTTATTACGACTTCGATCAAGCCTATATACGCGATGAATCTACGGCGCAATTGAATAAATTGATGAAATTGACAAAAGATAATCCGAATTATATCATCGAAATTTCTTCACACACAGATGCACGCGGTTCCGATTCGTATAATAAACGTTTATCTCAACGTCGTGCGGAATCTGTTGTGCGTTGGTTAATAGAACATGGTGTAGAGCGCGATCGCTTAGTACCGCGCGGTTACGGTGAAAGTATTCCGACAAATAAATGTGTGAATGCGATACCGTGTAGCGAAAGAGAGCATCAAATGAATCGGCGTACAGAATTTCGTGTTTTGGGTTGCAAAGATTGTTTAGACGATGCGAAGAAAAAATTGTCGCGTCCGAATGAAAATGCACACGTGAGTAAATGTAACGGCTGCCCATTTTAGTTATGAGTTATGAGTTATGAGTTATGAGTTAAAGGTTATGAATTTGTTTTCAAAAAAAAATAACCGATAACCAATAACCGATAACCATATATGTCTTGGCTAGTAGAGTAAAAGTGAATATATTTTTTGTCGAGAGTAACCGCGCGAGTGGTTACTCTTTTTCTTTTTGATTAAACTTTATACGCTTTCCAATCTTACAACACAATTTTTCGTTAAATAATTTTTAATTTTACCGTTCAAATTAATTCGTATCCCAAAGTTTTTGCTTTGCAGTCGACTTTTTTTAGTATTTATTATCTTTTAATGGAGATAAATGAAATAGAATATTCAAAATCCATCGTTATGTCGGTGTGTGTCGTAATAATTTTAAATTCGCACTTATCTTTGGTTTTTTGGCACATTTAGATCGCATTCTTATTTATGCATTGCCGCGTAAATGGAACCACGACATACCTTCTTTTTATCATTCTTACCTTTTATGTTAAGGAAAAAGTATCCAACGTTTGTAATTATTCAATGGCTGATTTTCTAATAAACTAACAATCTATGCCTATAACCATTCTCGGTATCCGACATCACGGCGTAGGTTCGGCAAGAAATGTCGTGGGGATATTGAAAAAAATTCAGCCGGATATTATTCTTGTGGAGTCGCCGCCGGAATTAAATGCGATGACGCATTTAGTCGGCGACAAACATTTGAAACCGCCTGTTGCTGTCTTATGTTACGACGAAGCCCAACCGCAACGCGCTTCTTTTTATCCATTAGCGGAATACTCTCCGGAATGGCAAGCGATGTTATATGCCAACACCAATAAAATTCCGGTGCGTATGATGGATTTGCCGGTAGCGATTAATTGGGAAATGAATGATGAAGTTAGTCGGTTGGTCGAAGAGCAACCGATCAACCGACCTAAAAATCCTTTAGATTATTTTGCAGAAATTGCCGGATATGATGATGCGGAACTGTGGTGGGAGCATCATTTTGAATCAATCGGGTCATCGGAACGTTCCGACCAACCGAACAATCCGGAAGCACATTTTGAAGCCGTGATGTTGATGATGTCTGAATTACGAAAAGCAGGTATTCCATCCTCACTAGATAAAGAAAATGTTTTTCGCGAAGCATATATGGGACAAATCATACGGCAAGCGCATAGCGAAATGTTTACTAATATAGTTGTAGTGTGCGGAGCATGGCACGCCCCGGCTTTATGCGATTTAGAGAAAACCGAAAAGGAACATGAAGCCGTTATAAAAAAATTACCGAAAACAAAAATTAAAGTCGGTGTAACATGGATACCTTGGACGAATGACAGGTTATGGATGCAGTCCGGTTACGGTGCAGGCATTACTTCGCCCGGTTGGTACGGACATTTATGGAAATATCCAAAAGATACTGGTGGATTATGGTTGACAAAAGTAGCGCGTTTGTTTCGAGAAAAAAAAATTGATATTTCTACTGCACATGTGATAGAAGCAGTGCGGTTGACGGAGGCACTTGCCGGTATGCGCAATTTATCGCGAGCGGGTTTGTTTGAAATGAATGAAGCGACCCAAACCGTTATGTGTATGGGCGATACGGTTTTGTTGGAATTGGTGCGTAAAGATTTAATAGTAGGTTCGGTGATGGGGAAAGTGCCGGATAATATTCCTAAACTACCGCTTCAAGCGGATTTTGAAGAACACATCAGGCAACTTCGATTAGCACAAACAGCAGAACAAAGAACGCAAGAATTAGATTTGCGAAAAAATTTAGATTTAGCACGCAGTATTTTTTTACATCGACTCATCATTCTGAAAATAGGGTGGGGTAGTACGACCCAAAAACGTAGCAAAGGCACTTTCAAAGAGGTTTGGAATTTGAAATGGAAACCTGAAATGCTCGTCAACCTCATTGAAAAAGGTATTTGGGGAAATACAATCGAACAATCAGCTACAAATTTACTTATTCATGAAGTCGCACAAACTGATATTTCGCTGTCTTTTTTATCTGTACGCATAGCACAAGCAATACCGGCAGAAATGTTTTCGGCGATAGAAATGCTTTTGACTAAAATAGATGAAGTATCGAGCACCTCACCGGATATTCAAGAATTGATGGCAACGATTATTCCTTTATCGGATATTGGTCGTTACGGCAACGTGCGCAAAACAGATTTGACGCACATCAACGCTTTATTAGAATCATTACTCACAAGAATTTGTATCGGTTTGCCAACCGCTTGTTATGGTTTAGATGAAGATACGGCGCAAAAAATGTTTGAATTGATAAGAAAAGTACATGATAGTCTGTTAGTCGGTTGGTTGGTAAGTCCTTCAGTTCATGAGTTGACTAACCGGCTAACTAACCAACCGTTTAACCGACTGACCGAGTGGTTTGCGACCTTGAAAGAAATAAAAGATAAAAATGGCATTCAAGCAATTATCAAAGGTTGTACCACGCGTTTGCTTTTCGACGCACAAGTTATAACCGGAGAAGAAACGAGTAAATCTTTCGGTTTTTCACTATCGAAAGGTAATGAACCGCGAGAAGCTGCCGGTTGGTTAGAAGGTTTTTTAAAAGGAAGCGGCATGATTTTACTTTATGATGAAACCCTGTGGCATATTTTATACGTATGGTTAGAAGGATTAGAATCTGAAAATTTTATAGAACTGCTGCCGATTTTGCGTCGCACGTTTTCTAAATATGAAGCAGGCGATAGAAAAAAATTAGGAGAAAAAGCCAAACGGGGGTTGAGTGTGACGTTATACCGGAATGATAAGTCTCTATCTTCAGAAAATTTGTTTAACGAAACACTGGCAGAGATGTCTTTGCCTTTATTGATGCAACTTTTCCAATTATCATCTGAAAATTAGAAATTATTATTTTTCAATTGTCAATTGTCAATAAAAAAACTTCCTATTATTGTCAAATATTGTTTTTCGTTATTGAAAATAGTTGGAAATGGTTGTAAATTAGTATATTTGCACTACGGTAAACTATTGGTTTATTGATTATGAATTCCGGAATATGAATTTTATAAACCAATAACCGGTAACCAATCGCCAATAATCAATAATTAACGTAATATCATAATTATATCGCTATGTCAGAATCGCTTGCGCCAAATATATCTCGCGGACTTCAAACTAAGATTGAAGTTATTAAACAGGTAGAACCGTTAGTACAAGAAGCGGTAGATTCTATTTTAGTAGATGCCGAAACTTGTTGGCAGCCCTCCGATTTTCTACCGACGATGAATACTGAAGATGCTTTAGACCAAATTCGTTTACTTAGAACGCGCTCTGCCGGTTTGCCGAACGAAGTGATGTTGTCACTCGTCGGTAATATGATTACTGAAGAAGCATTGCCGAGTTATCAAACTTATTTTAATTTGGTGAATGGCATTAATGAAGAAAGGAATTTAACAAGTAAAAATCCTTGGGTAAGTTGGTCTCGCGGTTGGACGGCTGAGGAGAATCGGCACGGAGATTTGCTCAACAAATATCTATATCTCACAGGCAAAGTTAATATGAAGCAAGTTGAAATTGTCATTCAACGCTTAATCACAAACGGTTTTGATCCGAAAACGGAAGCATGTCCTTATGGAACGATGATTTATACGTCGTTTCAAGAGCGCGCCACAAAAATTTCTCACCTCAATACCGGCAAACTTGCAGACAAAGCCGGCGACAGTGTGTTGTCGCGCATCTGTAAAACAATTGCCGGCGACGAAGCGCGTCACGAAAAAGCATACAAAAGTTTTATGTCGCGCATATTTGAAATTGACCCGAACGGTGCAATGCTTTCGTTTGAAACAATGATGCGTACACAAATAGTTATGCCGGCGGTCGGTATTAACAGTGATAAAGAACCTGATTTGTTTGAACGTTTTTCGGCAATCACTCAAAAAATAGGTATCTATACTATGTTCGACTATGCAAGAATTATCGAGCATTTAGTAGAACTTTGGAATATCGAATCCATCACCGGTTTGGAAGGGCAAGCGGCGAAAGCGCAAGAGTATTTATGTAAATTGTCTTCGCGTTATACGCGTGTTGCCGAACGCATGCGCGCACCGGAAAATATTACTTTGAATTGGTTGAGTTGTTAGTTTTAATAATGAAAAACTGATGAATGAAACATCTTTAGATGATAAACAAGAGGCGGTGAGTCTTGCAGGTCTGCAGGATTCACCGCTTCTTGTTTATCACAAAGCGTTCATTAAATATATTGAAATCGAAAAAAGATTTGCCGCCAATACTGT
>JAYTIA010000735.1:0-2746 GCA_043732145.1 Saprospiraceae bacterium | reverse complement strand
AACAAATGGTTGCTTTTTCGTTTTTCGCTGCCGGTTTTTTTATTAAAAAACTAATTGCAATCGGCGTGCGCGATCCCGAACCGAAAATTTTTCCGCCTTCTTGTCGCGACAATTCGCCGCTTGTGCGTTGGTTGCCTCTTAAATCAAAAACATAAATAGCTGAAAATTCTTTTTCCAGACATTTGCGAAAACCGTCCATTCCTAGTCCATCAAGCCAAGCACCATTAGAAACAAAAGCAATGATACCGCCGTTATCTTTATCCAATCTGTCGGACGACCAACGAAATGCTTTTATGTACGAATCATAAAGTGATTTAACAGATGTTGCATTACTTCCTTTTGCATAAGTATTTTCTATTCGCGCATCGAGTTTATCGTAGCTTTGATTTTGCGCGTTATCATTCGCCGATTTTTGTCCGACGGAATACGGCGGATTGCCGATGATGACGCGCAGCGGTGCTTTTTTTTGCGCCAAAACGCGCTCGGAGTTTTGCGGAAATTTATCCGAAAATAGATCATCGGTTTTATCCGTTTCACCCAATTGAAAAGTATCCGTCAAACAAATACCGTCAAAGGCTGTGTAAGTTTCCGCGCCGATTAAATCGTGAAAAGCATTTTCAATATTAATCGCAGCTATATAATAAGCGAGCAAAACAATTTCGTTGGCGTGGAGTTCGTGTTTGTATTTGCGTTCCACATCCCGCGCATCAATCAAACCGGATTGCAGCAAGCGCGTCATAAAAGTACCGGTACCGGTAAAAGGATCGAGTACATGAATATTTTCGTCGGAGAGCGATCGCGCAAATTCTTTTTTCAGCAGCGCGTCAACGGAGTGAATAATAAAATCAACGACTTCCACCGGCGTATAAACAATGCCGAGTTGCTCGACCATTTTCGGAAAAGCCGTTTTAAAAAATTTATCGTACAGTTCAATGATGATGCGTTGCTTGCCTTCGGCGTTATTGATGCCGGTGGCGCGTCCGCGTACCGATTCATAAAATTTTAGCAGCGTTTCAGCATCTTTATCCAATGCTTGATCTTCCAAAAGATCCAACATGGTTTGCATGGACACCGAAATCGGATTATTTTTCACGAACGAATAGCCTTCAAACAACGCTTCAAAAACTGGTTTAGTAATGATGTGTTGCGCCAACATATCAACAGCTTCACTTTGCGTTATACTCGGATTGATATTTTTTTGCAATCCACGCAAAAAATCTGAAAATGTATTTTTGTGTCGGTCGGAATCGCGCAACAACCTGTTAATGCGTTCGACGTAACGTTCCGCAATTTGTGCGACATCCCGTGCCCATTGTTCCCAATACCGACGGTCGCCAACTTTTATGACAACACGCGCCCAAACTGCCGATTGAATTTGTTCGAATCGAAGTTGCAACTGATTTTGCAAAGTAGAACCGTAATCGGGTTTTGGTTCTGCGGCGCGATCATAATCTTCGTCTTCCAAGTTTCTTGAATCCGGTCTGCCGACAATAATTCTTTCCGAACCTTTTTTATTGAGTTCTATTTTATTGACTTCCGCATTAAAGCGATCGTCGTGCGCTCGCAAAGCATTGAGTACTGTCCAAACTACTTTATACCGATCATTATCATCGAGTGCTTTATCCGGTTCAACATCGCCCGGAATAATTATCGGAATTATAATATACCCGTATTTTTTGCCAGGCGATTTACGCATCACACGCCCGACCGATTGCACTACATCTATTTGCGAATTTTTAGCCGACAAAAACAGCACGGCATCCAAAGTCGGTACGTCCACACCTTCACTCAAACACCGCGCATTCGTCAAAACGCGACATTCATTGCTGTTAGAAGTGTCTGCTTTCAACCAATCGAGTTCTTCATATCTTTTCGGTGCGGACATGGTGCCGTCCACATGGCGCGAACGAACGGCGACAATTTTTTCGCGTTTTTCTTCGGGCAGTGCCGCCGTATAAACATCGCTTGTTTCGTTGAAATTTTTGGTAACTTTTTTTGAAGCGTCAATACTTGCACAAAATGCTACACCGCGACGCATCGGTTCCGGATCCGTTTCTTTTAAAAGTCCGGCATCACCCAGCACCTGTTTTGAAAGTGCGTTGATACAACCAATTAATTTAGAAGCATCATCTGTATTAATTTCATTGGAACCATCGGCAATCATTTTTTGAACGCCCGCCGGCACATCGGTATCACTCAAAGTCAAAATCAAAACTTTATAATCGGAAAGCAAATCATTTTTTACCGCTTCACCAAAACCGATTCTGTAAATTTCTTTGCCGAAATCTTTTTCCTCATCCATGGAACAAAGCACCGCATCGTTTTGTGCTGCTTTTGATTTCGTATTATCATCGTACAAACGCGGTGTCGCCGTCATGTACAAACGTTTTTTAGATTGAATGAAAGTGTTGTCATGCACTTTCACAAAAGATGATGCATCATTTCCTGCCAGCGTAACGCCGGTTGTTCGGTGTGCTTCATCGCAAATAATTAAATCGAAAATGCCGAAACTGTTATCCGAATTCAACAAAGCCTTTTGCGCTTCCGAAATAACTTCTATGGATTGATACGTTGAAAAAACAACAGTCATGCCGTTAGTCGGCTGGTCGGCTGGTCGGTTAGTCGGTTGGTCAGTTTTATTATTTCCTGATGATTGATTGCGGAAAGTTGAAAACTGTTTTAAAATATCTTTGACGTTGGTAGAAGCCGGCAAAGCCAAATCAAGTACACTTGAACCATCCGTATC
>JAYTIA010000734.1:0-2748 GCA_043732145.1 Saprospiraceae bacterium | reverse complement strand
CATCCAAAATAAAATTTTAGTTTCCATGCCCGGCGTACCTTTTGAAATGCAACATTTGATGACCGACCGCGTGTTGCCGCGTTTATTGGAAACGCAACCGATATCGCCTATTGTTCATAGAACAGTTTTAACTGCGGGAGAAGGTGAAACGATGTTAGCTGAAAAACTTTCCGGTTTTGAAAATAAATTGCCGGCGCACATAAAATTAGCGTACTTACCTTCACTCGGAACGGTCCGGTTACGTTTAACGGCGAAAGGTAACGACGAATCAAAATTAAATGAAGAGATAAATGTATTGACAAACGAGATGGAAAATATTATTCGTTATGCTGTTGCCGGATACAACGACGATACGATGCCGAGAGTTATCGGTAAAATGTTGTCAGAAAAAAAATTAAAAATTGCTTGTGCTGAAAGTTGTACCGGCGGTTTTTTATCGCATTTAATTACAGCAGTGCCGGGCAGCAGCGCGTATTTTAACGGCAGTATGATTGCTTATTCTAACTATATAAAAAACAAAATCCTTCAAGTACCGAAAAAAATAATAACGACAAGCGGCGCGGTGAGTGAAGAATGTGTAAAAGCGATGGTGCAGGGTGTCATTAAAAAAATGAATGTAGATGTAGCAATCGCCGTTTCAGGTATTGCCGGTCCTACAGGCGGCACACCCGAAAAACCTGTAGGTACAGTTTGGGTAGCTGCGGGTGATGCGGAAAATATTTTGACTTATAAAATAGGAATTGATAGAGGCAGGGCAAAAAATATCGAGTTTGCAGCTAACGTCGGATTAAATCTTTTGAGAAAATATTTGTTGGAATACAAATAATTTGTAATTTTGTACTGAAATTGAACTTTAAAATAGCGTGAAATAAAATTTTATTTTGTTGATTAATTATTTTATTAGTTGGTCAGACCAACTAACCAACAAAAGATAAAAAAAATACGATGGCACAAATCGAACTTATTCTGCCCAAAATGGGCGAAAGTATTACGGAAGCAACGATACTGAAATGGACAAAAAAAGTGGGCGATAAAATTGACCAAGATGAAACCGTTTTAGAAATCGCCACCGATAAAGTTGATTCTGAAGTGCCGGCATCATGTGCCGGTGTGCTTACCAAAATTCTTTTTGAAGAAAATGCCGTAGTGCCTGTGGGTACTTGTATTGCTTATATTGAAACAGATATTGCCGCACAAAATGTGGCGATAGAAAAAACACCGATTACGCCTACCCAGATAAATATCCCTGCAATATCCACTGGCAAACCGGAACCTGTGACAGAGATTCCTTTTGTTGTCGAAATTGTCTCGTCAAATAAAAATTCGGGTATAGAGAGTGGCAGATTTTATTCGCCGTTGGTAAAAACGATTGCTAAAGAAGAAAATATATCTTTTACCGAATTGGAACGTGTTGCCGGCAGCGGCGAAGGCGGGCGCATCACCAAAACAGATTTGTTGAATTATGTTAAAAATAGAACGGTGCCTACAAATATTTCTATACCGGAAAAAATATCCACGCCGGTTCATAATAATATCTCACCTGCTGTTCAAAGTAGTTCTATATCCGGCGGCGTAGAAATTATAGAAATGGATAGAATGCGCCAAATGATTGCGAAACATATGACCGACTCGTTGCAAATTTCGCCGCACGTCACTTCATTTGTTGAAGTAGATGTGACAAATATCGTTAACTGGCGCAATAAAATCAAAGCGGAGTATCAAAAAAAATATAACGAGAATATCACTTACACGCCCATTTTTATTGAAGCTGTGTGCGCGGCATTGCGCGATTTTCCGTGGGTAAATGCAAGCGTAGAAGGCACCAAAATTATTGTAAAAAAAGATTTGAATATCGGTATGGCAGCAGCAATACCGAACGGAAATTTAATTGTACCGGTGATAAAAGGTGCGCATCAACTAAATTTGCAAGGGTTGACGCAAAAAGTAAATGATCTATCTGCTCGAGCGCGTGCCAATAAATTAAAACCGGACGATGTTCAAGGCGGCACTTTTACATTGACGAATGTTGGTACATTCGGCAGTGTGATGGGAACGCCTATTATTAATCAACCGCAAGTGGCAATTTTGGCAACCGGTGTCATCAAGAAAAAACCGGCGGTAATTGAAACTGAATATGGCGATGTCATTGCTATTCGTCAAATGATGTTCCTTTCATTAAGTTATGATCACCGTATCGTTGATGGTGCAATGGGCAGTTCTTTTTTACGTCGTGTGGCAGATTTGTTGGAAAAATTTGATATAAGTCGGTCTATTTAATTTTTAAAACACTTTTCTTCTCAACTCAAAATTTTTACCTAAATAAACTTTACGCACCATCTCGTCGGCGGCTAATTCTTCTGCGGTGCCGGCTTTCAAAATACTGCCTTCAAACATGAGATAGGCACGATCGGTAATAGAAAGTGTTTCTTGAACATTGTGGTCGGTGATGAGAATACCGATATTTTTTGTTTTTAATTGCTCGACAATAGATTGAATATCCTCCACCGCAATTGGATCAATGCCGGCAAATGGTTCGTCCAATAAAATAAAACTCGGGGAAGTCGCTAATGCACGCGCAATTTCAGTGCGTCTGCGTTCGCCGCCGCTTAAAGTATCGCCGTTGTTGTATCGCACTTTTTGTAAATGAAATTCTTCTATCAGACTTTCTAATCTATCTTTTTGCTCGTCTTTACTCAACTCCGTCATTTCCAAAACAGCTTTAATATTGCTTTCGACGCTGAGTTTTCT
>JAYTIA010000733.1:0-2754 GCA_043732145.1 Saprospiraceae bacterium | reverse complement strand
ACCGAAAACAAAAAATCTAAAAGTTGCGATGAAGATTGCGGCGATACGGGTTGCTCTTGCTGCCCTTCCGTTTTTTCTTTTGCTGCTGTTGTCTCTGCAACTCTTTCTTTAGAATTAATAAATACCTCTTCTTTTCTACCCTCAAAAACAGTCTCGCATTATCGCCAAGATATGCCGACTTCTGTTTTCTTATCCATTTGGCTACCGCCTAAACTCAGCTGTTAATAAACAAGATAGCCGATAGTCTGTCTTGTTGTTTCCGGTTATTATCAAATCAATACTCTCAAATGTTTTTCCGAAAGAAAGCATTTGATGTATCGTGCTTGCAATTACAAAAATTTTTAAAAATTTTGCTCGAAAATTGAAAAAATGAACAGCATCTATATCAAAAATATGGTTTGTCGCCGTTGCGTCCTTTCTGTGGAAAAAATTATGACAGATTCAGGTATCGGATTTTTAGATGTACGATTAGGCGAAATTGATTTGTCGAAACCTTTGACGGAAACGCAATTATCCGATTTATCGGCGCGTTTGCAAGCCGTTGGATTTGAATTTTTGGATAATCAACAACAAATTTTGATTGAAAAAATTAAAAATATCATAGTCGAATTAGTTTATCAAACCGATAGTGATGCGCCTAAAGTTAATTTGTCTGAAGTATTGAGTCGTCGGCTTTTGAAAAATTACTCGGCTCTAACGGAGATATTTTCTGAAGTCTGTGGCTCAACGATTGAGCAATATTTTATTGCTCAAAAAATCGAACGCGCTAAAGAACTTTTAGCTTACGATGAAATGACAATTTCAGAAATAGCAGATGCACTCGGATACAGCAGCGTCGCACATTTATCCAATCAGTTTAAAAAAATGACGGGTTTAACGCCATCTTTCTATAAACAAACCGGAAATCGGAAGCGACAATTTATTGAAACTTTATAATCGGATAATTGTGTAAATCTACCCTAAAATTGTGTAAACATCGGGTTGGTCTTGATAAGTAACTTTGTATCAAATTTTATTTTCAACTTAGGAATGAGAAAGAAATAAGTTTTGCCGGTAGGGTTAATTATTTTTTGGTCACAATGTTTATCTTTTAAGGAGAATATCGGGTAATATTTAACGCAAAAGATAAGTATTCTGAACGTAAAAGAATAAGTCTAACGGTGGAACTTATTTCTTTCTCATTCCTTAAACAACTTAAAAATGATACATCAATTTGAATTGACCGGTTTGACGTGTGGCGGTTGCGTCGCAACAGTTAAGCGTGTTTTATTGCAAATATCCGGTATTGAGTCGGTTGATATTAATACTGAACGCAACGAAGCTACCATAAAAATGGCGCATCACGTTTCTATTGACGCACTAAAAGCAGCTTTGACAATGTATCCAAAATATACTATTGCGGATAAAGCGGTAAAACCTGCAACACCACAGTCTATGGATGACAGTTCAACACCGGAAACTAAATCGTGGTTGGCAACTTATCAACCGCTGTTGACAGTTTTTGCATACATTACCGGTATTGCGTTTTTAGCGGCAGAAGCACAAAATTTTGCGTTTCTATTTAGCATGACGTTTATGCGCTATTTTATGGCGGGTTTTTTCTTGGCGTTTTCGTTTTTCAAAATGTTGGATATATCCGGTTTTGCGGACAGTTACAGCGGGTACGATATTTTGGCGAAACGTTGGCATGGCTACGGATTTATTTATCCGTTCATAGAATTGGCTTTGGGTGTGGCGTATTTAATTAATTTTCAACCGCTTGCCACGAATATCGCCACCGTTGTTGTGATGAGTTTCAGTATCATCGGCGTTTTGGAAAGCGTTTTGAATAAAAGAAAAATCCGGTGTGCTTGTTTGGGCGTAGGTTTCAATTTACCGATGTCAACAGTGACAATCGTTGAGGATTTATCTATGATTCTTATGGCGGCAGCTATGCTTTTTTTTATGGCTTAAACAAATTTTTCTAAACATTTAAAATCAATTTTGAAATGAAAAAGTTTTTTTTCGGTGCAATAGTCCTTACATTTTTAGCAGATTGTCAAAATCCGCCGGCAACTACAACTCAAACCGGAACTGCAGAAAAATCGGCAACGATAAAAGCTGTCGAAGTAAAAACAGATACAACACACGTACACGTTTTCTCTTGTCCGATGCATCCTGAAGTGACCGGTAAAGAAGGCGAAAAATGTTCTAAATGTGGTATGGCTCTCGTTCACAACGATTAGAACGATCTTGGATTTTAGATTTGTGAAATCTAAAATCTAAATCTAAAATCGTTCATTATTTTCTAATAAAAAAATATTTAAAAATGAAAAAATTAATGTTGATTACCATTTTATGTTTGGCAATGAGCGCAATTTTCGCGCAAGAAAATACAAAACTTAAATTGCCTGCCGCAAGTCCGGAAGCAGCTTTTACACAGCAAATCGGTACAGCCGAATTTAAAGTGGCTTATGCGCGTCCGTTAGTACGCGGACGAAAAATTTTTGGCGCACTTGTACCTTTTGATAGTATTTGGCGCACGGGTGCGAGTGATTGCACAACTTTCAGTTTCAATGAAGAAATGACATTCGGCGATAAAAAATTTAAAGCCGGTAAATACGCGCTCTTCACGATTCCTAAAGCGACCGGCGATTGGACAGTTATAGTTAATACTGATACGACACTGCACGGCACAATCGGATATGACGCAAGTAAAGATATTTATCGTTTTACCGTGAAATCACAAAAAACGGAACGGTTTTACGAGACTTT
>JAYTIA010000732.1:0-7299 GCA_043732145.1 Saprospiraceae bacterium | reverse complement strand
CGGTTTTGATGAGTTTTTTATCTAAAACATCTTCAATGCCGTGATCTTGTTCAATTTTTTTGTATTGACCGACTGATTCATCTGCCGGCTCTTTATATAAAATCGGACTTAAATCAAGGGTTTTATATTTCCAATTACTTATTTCTTTACGCCATTTCAACATTTCAACTTTTCCGACCATTTCATTCACTGTACGGAAACCGAGTTCCGCCATAATTTCGCGCAATTCGGCAGCAACGAAAGTAAAATAGTTGATAACGTGTTGTGCATCGCCGGTAAAACGTTTGCGCAATTCCGGATCTTGTGTAGCAATGCCGACAGGACACGTATTCAAATGACATTTACGCATCATGATACAACCTTCGACGATAAGTGCGGCGGTAGCAATGCCAAATTCTTCGGCACCCAACATAATCGCAACCGCTACATCTTTTCCGGTGCGCAATTGTCCGTCTGTTTGAACGGTAACGCGGTCGCGCAATTTATTTTTTACCAATACTTGATGTGTTTCAGCCAATCCTAATTCCCAAGGCAAACCGGCGTGACGTACCGAACTCAAAGGAGATGCGCCTGTACCGCCGTCGTGTCCGGCAATTAAAATTTTATCGGCTTTCGCTTTCGCTACGCCCGACGCGATAATACCGACACCGGCTTTTGACACCAATTTCACGTTGATATCCGCTTTCGGATTCGCATTTTTTAAGTCAAAAATAAGTTGCGCTAAATCTTCGATGGAATAAATATCGTGGTGTGGCGGCGGCGAAATGAGACCGACACCCGGCGTTGAGTGACGCACTTTACCGATATACTCATCTACTTTATGTCCGGGTAATTGTCCGCCTTCACCCGGTTTCGCGCCTTGCGCCATTTTTATTTGTAATTCTTTCGCTTCACTCAAATAATAACTCGTTACGCCGAAACGTCCGGAGGCGACTTGCTTAATCGCCGAGCGTTCCCAGTCACCGTTTTCTTTTATCTCGAAACGTTTTTCATCTTCACCGCCTTCGCCGGAATTAGAACGACCACCCATGCGATTCATCGCAATCGCTAAAGTACTGTGCGCTTCGTGCGAAATTGAACCGAGTGACATTGCACCGGTTGCAAAACGTTTCAAAATATTTTCTATTGGTTCAACTTCTTCAATCGGAATTGAAGCCCCTTTTCTAAATGTTAAAAGTCCGCGCAAAGTCAAGGCTTGTTCTTCTTGATTATTGATGAGCGTACTGAATTTTTTGAAAAGCGGATAATCGTTAGTACGCGTCGAGAGTTGCAATAAATGAATAGATTGCGGCGAAAAAGTATGCGCTTCTCCTCTGCGTTTCCATTGATAAATACCACCGGCTTCCAAAGTTTTTTTCAAACCTAAAGGCGTTTCTATATATGCCAACCGATGCCGCGATAAAACTTCGGCAGCGATACCGTCAAAATCAATACCATTGATGCGCGATACCGATTTGAAAAAACATTTATCTACTACTTCTTCATTTAAACCCAAAATTTCAAAAATCTGCGAACCGGCATACGATTGCAACGTAGAGATACCGATTTTCGACAAAACTTTCAATAGACCTTTGCCGATGGCTTTTATGTATTTATCAACGGCATAATTGAGCTTTGAGCTTTGAGCTTTGAGCTTTTCTTGTTCATTATTCATAGCTGATTGCTCATCGCTTACGGCTAATATATTTTTTATAGTTGCAAAAGCCATATAAGGATTGACAGCTTGAACACCGTAACCTATCAACGTCGCATAATGATGTACCTCCCAAACATCGCCGGCTTCTACGATGATACTACATTCGGAACGCAAACCTTTTTTCACTAAATGATGATGCACGGCACCGGCTGCGAGCAACGACGGTATCGGTGCACTCAACATATCTGCCGCTCTGTCCGATAAAATAATAATACTTGCACCATGACGCACTTCACTTTCTGCATCGGAACAAACGCGCTCGACGGCTGCTTTGAAAATGCCTTTTTCATAACCTGCATCAAAAGTTATATCAATTGTTGCCGATTTACAATGCGCGATGGTATTATTTTTTAAAAGTTGTAGTTCTCTATTTGTTAAAACCGGTTGTTCCAGACGAATAAAATTTGCATTGCGCGCATCAGGTTGTAAAATATTGGTAACACTGCCCAGTTTAACGTGCAACGACATGACGGAACGTTCCCGAATCGGATCTATCGGCGGGTTCGTTACTTGAGCGAATAATTGTTTGAAATAACTGCTTAAATGTTGAGGGCGATGAGATAAAACCGCAAGCGGCGTATCATTTCCCATTGAGCCGAGTGGTTCTTCGCCGTTTCCAATCATCGGTTGAATAATCACGCGAATATCTTCTTCGGAAAAACCATAGAGTTGTTGTTTCTCAACGATATTACCGGCATTGATTGATGTAATTTCATACGTATCATTCGAAATGATGTCGCTCAACAAAACGCGATTATTGTCAATCCACGATGCGTAATCTTTATTATTGCAAATGATATTTTTCACTTCTTCATCACCGATAATACGGTGTTGATCTAAATCGGCAATCAACATTTTACCGGGTTGCAAACGCCCTTTCATCACCACTTTTTCTTGCGGAATATCTAAAATACCGGCTTCAGATGCCGTAATTAAAACATTATCGTTTGTCAAAACATAACGCAACGGACGCAAACCATTTCTATCGAGCGTCGCACCAACGAGAATACCATCTGTGAAACAAATGCCGGCAGGACCATCCCAAGGTTCCATCATTGTTTCGTTGTATTCGTAAAACGCTTTTTTATACCCTTGCATTTGTTCGTCGTGATTCCAACTTTCCGGAATCATCATCATCAAAGCGTGTGGAAGTGAACGTCCGTTCATCACCAAAAATTCCAAAACATTATCGAAATTGGCGGAGTCAGAAAGTGCTTCGCCGCAAACGGGAAATAATTTTTTTAAATCATCTTCACTGAAAAGTGTTGATGTCATAGATAATTCTTTCGATTTCCACCAATTAATATTTCCGGTAATGGTATTTATTTCGCCGTTGTGCGCGATATAACGAAAAGGTTGCGCAAGTTTCCATTTCGGCACAGTGTTCGTTGAAAAACGACTATGAACCAAAGCAATCGCAGACACTAAATCTAAATCGCGTAAATCGGCAAAATACGGACGCAATTGCCAAGTCGTGAGCTGACCTTTATATATCACCGTTTTATACGAAAACGACGGGCAGTAAAAAGTTTCTTTTGTTTGCGGATACGTTTTATGAATTTCATGCGTCGCGTATTTGCGCAACACATACAAACGCCGCTCTAACCAATATCTGTCCGAGGGTGTTTGACGCGGTTTTACAAAAACGTGTTCCAGACGCGGTTCGACACTTAAAGTAGTTTCTCCGAGCGATTCATTATCAGTCGGTACGTGGCGATAACCTAAGAGTTCAAAACCCAATTCATCTATATAATCATTCAGTAACGTGCGACATTGTCCGCGCAAAACTTTCTCGGTCGGAAAAAATACAACACCTACACCATATTGTCCGAACTCCGGCAATACAAAACCATTTTCACGCGCTTTTTTTACAAAAAAAGCGTGCGGCGTTTGAATTAAAATGCCCGCACCATCACCGGAATTAGGTTCGCAACCGCAAGCACCGCGATGTTCCATATTTGAAAGCATCAATAAAGCATCTTCGACTAATTGGTGCGAAGTAATACCATTCAAATTTGCAATAAAACCGGTACCGCATGAATCTTTTTCCAATTCGGGTACATATAAACTGCGCGTTGATTCCATGATTTTGGATTTTGGATTTTAGATTTTGGATTTCAAACGTTCAACTTATTTAAATCTAAAATCGTAAACCTAAAATCGTAAATAAAATTAGCGGATTGCAAATTTCGACATTAATTAGTTTATAATCAAAAATATCTAAATGAATTGCTGAAATAAAATTTTAGTTGGTTTTTTTTTACTTTGACTGTTTAAAATAAGATTTAAAAATTTATTTTTAGGTTAAAATTTTGGTTTTAATTGTGCTGCACCATTTGAGTAAAAAAATTCTATAGTATTCTTCTAAAAGAGTTATTTTAATAAATATATTTTGGAGAACTATTTAGGTAACTTCTCAATTTGTCATTCTTATGACAACTTGAGAAGTTACCTAAATAGTTTATATCCAATTGAAATTTATAGACCTCTTTCTCCCAAACATTTCAGATATTTGCACGCAATAAAAAAAGTCTATCAACCAAACTCACGCACAAAAAAATTCATGAAAGTTTTTTCAAAAAATATTTTTCAAAAAGTTTTTCAAATTTTTTTTTCAAAAAGTTTTTTCAAAAAAAATATTTTTGGAACGAAAAAATATTTTTCGAAAAAAAAATTCATCATTTATCCTTCATCCTTCATCATTCTATTTCTATTTCTTTTTGCTGCGTGTAAAAATAATTTGACAACCACTCCCGAAACTTATACACCACCGTCCGATGCACTTTTCGTAAATCACACGCCGAAAGAAACAGGTATCAATTTCATCAACAAATTGGATTACGATGAAGAATTTAATTGTTACACGTACCGAAGTTTTTACAACGGTGGCGGTATCGGTGTCGGCGATGTAAACAATGACGGTTTGCCGGATTTATTTTTTTGCGGTAATATGCAGCCGTCTCGTTTGTATATCAACAAAGGAAATTTTCAATTTGAAGACGTGACCGAAAAAGCCGGATTGATGCGCACCGGCGTTTGGGCAACCGGCGTTTCTTTTGCCGACGTGAACGGTGATGGTTGGATTGATATTTACGTTTGCAAATCCGGAAAACCGACGGGTGAAAAACGTTACAACGAACTTTTTATAAATAATCACAACGGCACTTTTACAGAACGCGCAAAAGAATATGGTCTCGCCGATTTAGGGCTTTCCACGCACGCCGTTTTTTTTGATTACGATCACGATGGCGATTTAGATTGTTACGTGTTGAATAATTCTTTGAAATCTGTCGTCAACTTTGAAGCAAAAAAAGGTATCAGGAATATTCGCGATACTACCGGCGGCAATAAACTTTACAGAAATGACGGCGGACATTTTACAGATGTGAGTACACAAGCCGGTATTTACGGCAGTGCGATTACTTTCGGTTTGGGCGTGACAATCGGCGACGTGAATCGCGATGGTTGGGATGATATTTATGTGTCGAACGATTTTTTTGAACGCGATTACTTATACATCAATCAACACGACGGTACTTTTAAAGAGGATTTGGAAAATGAAATGACTGAAATTTCGATGGGTTCGATGGGTGCCGATATGCAGGACATGAACAACGACGGCTTTCCGGAAATTATGGTGACAGAAATGTTGCCGCATGATATTGACCGCGTAAAAACAAAAACGCAATTCGACTCGTGGAATAAATTCAGGTTGATGCAATCGGAAGGATATTTTCAACAATTCAGTAGAAATGTTTTGCAACTCAATAACGGCAACGGTACTTTTTCGGAAATCGGTAGACTTGCCGGCGTTGAAGCGACGGATTGGAGTTGGAGTGCGCTCATGGCAGATTTTGATAATGACGGCTATAAAGATATTTTTGTTGCCAATGGTATTGCCAAAGATTTGCTCGATCAAGATTATAATAATTTTATGGCGGATAAATCGGTTATCGGTGCTGTTTTAAAAAATAAAGACGGATTGAAACGTTTGATAGATACGATTCCGAGTAAAAAAATTCCGAATGCGATGTTTAAAAACAATGGCGATAATACTTTTAAAAACGTGGCGACGAATTGGGGACTTGCCGAACCGAGTTTTTCAAACGGCTCTGTTTATGTGGATTTAGATAACGATGGCGATTTAGATTTAGTAATTAATAATATAGATGCACCGCCGTTTATTTATGAAAACAGATTGAATCAACAACCCAATCCGCCGCATTATTTGCGCGTGATAGCTGATGCCGGTGAAAAAAATAAATTCGGTATCGGTACGGAAGTGACTTTGTATTCGAAAGGTAAACAGTTTTATCAAGAAGTAGCACCGATGCGCGGTTTTGAATCATGCGTGGATACGCGCTTGCTTTTTGGTGTGGGTGACGCAACGATTTTGGACTCTGTTGTCGCAGATTTTCCGAACGGCAAACGTTTGGTTTTGAAAAATGTCAATACAAATAAAACCATATCGATTTCATGTGCGGATAAAACCGCGATTACACGAGCAACCGCAAGGGTAGCCCCTACGATTCCCGTTATTAATAAAAAAAAAATGGTTTGTAGAGGCACCCCTTGCGGTTGTCCCCACATTCATACACATCGAAAACGAATTTTCCGATTTTGATGTCGAACGTTTATTATTTCAAATGACTTCGGATGAAAGTCCGAAAATTGCGGTGGGTGATGTGAACGGTGATGGATTGCAAGATTTTTTTATAGGCAATGCACAAAATCAATCGGGTGCAATTTATTTACAAACACACGACGGACATTACACACGCACAAAACAACCCGCTCTCGAAGCCGATGCGCAAGCAGAAGATTCGGGTTGCACATTTTTTGATGCCGACGGCGACGGCGATTTAGATTTATATGTCGGTTCGGGCAGTTACGACGGTAAAATTTTTAACGATCGTATTTATATCAACGACGGTAAAGGCAATTTTACGCGAAAGGCAAATGCACTGCCACAAAAAAATAATTTGGCAACGGCTGTCGTTCGCGCTTGCGATATTAACGGCGATGGTTTTCAAGATTTATTTGTCGGAATGCGTTTAATTCCCGGTCATTACGGCGTTTCGGTGAGCGGTTATTTTTTTATTAATGACGGCAAAGGCGGTTTCGATAATAAAACAAATGAATTTACCCTCGACTTAAAAGACATTGGTATGATTACCGACGCGCAATTTGCGGATATTGACGGTGACGGTGATCAAGATTTAATTATTGTCGGTGAATGGATGCCGATTACGATTTTCAGAAACGATAATGCACCCGGAACAAATGATAAAAATCATCGCGTGTTCACCAAACTAACTATCCCGAACTCGGAAGGGTGGTGGCACAGCGTAAAAGTAGAAGACATGAACGGCGACGGCAAACCTGAAATCATTGCCGGCAACAACGGACTCAATTCGCGTTTTCGTTGTGATGCGGCGCATCCGCTCGATTTTTATTTAGCCGATTTCGATGGCAATGGTTCACTCGACCCGATAATTTGTCAGTACTCGGGTGAAAAATCTTATCCGTGTGCTTTGCGCAACGATATAGTGTCGCAAATGCCGTCACTGAAAAAAAAGTATTTGCATTTCGATGATTATAAA
>JAYTIA010000731.1:0-7311 GCA_043732145.1 Saprospiraceae bacterium | reverse complement strand
ACGAACAAACAAACGCTGCATCTCACTTCAGCAGAAAGAAAAGTCCAAGTGAATGATACTTTCATTCACGAAATTGAGCAGATGGATTTGCGGTATAAATTGAATTGACTTACTGATGATGGAATTACTGACGATGGATTTACTCACAATGGATTTACTCACAATGGACATGGAAGTCCATCGTCATTAAGTCAATTGGCAACTGTCAAATGAATACACCTGATACTTTAAGTTTTTGGGAACGTGACCGTTTTTTTTCTGACATTGATATTACTATTATCGGCAGTGGCATTGTGGGTTTAAGTGCGGCACTTTCTCTGCGCGAAAAATTTCCGGCAGCACACATACTCATCGTTGAACGCGGTGCATTACCGGAAGGCGCAAGTACGCGCAATGCCGGATTTGCCTGTTTCGGCAGTATCAGCGAACTGCTCGAAGATTTGAAAACTCATTCCGAAGAAGATTTATTGAAATTGGTAGAATTGCGTTATCGCGGTTTAAAGTTACTGCGCAAAAGAGTTGGTGATGCTCAGATGGATTATGTCACTACCGGCGGATACGAAATTTTTAAACCCGATAAGAAATTCTTTTTTCAAGAATGTGCCGATAAAATGTCCTACTTTAATCATTTACTGGCTCCGATAATCGGTAAGAAAAATATTTTTAGATTAGTAGATAATCAATTCGGTTTACAGAATATCTCTCCTAAAATTATTTATAATACTGTCGAAGGACAAATTGATACCGGTAAAATGATTCACCGGTTATTATATTTGGCACAAACAAAAAAAATTCAACAACTCAATGGTTTAAATATTTCAAAAATCCACGACGACAATCAAAAAGTAACATTGACCACTTCAAACGGTTGGTCATTTCAATCGCGTCAAGTAATTGTGGCAACAAACGGTTTTGCAAGACATTTATTACCGCAACTACATGTTGAACCCAAACGCAATCAAGTACTGATGACCATGCCGATACCGAATTTGAAAGTGAAAGGTTGTTTCCATTACAACAAAGGTTATTTCTATTTCCGAAATGTCGGTAATCGTATTTTAATCGGTGGCGGCAGACATCTTGACCCCGAAGCGGAAGCAACAGACAGTTTTGGTGCAACTTCAATCATTCAAAATAAACTTTTATCGTTATTGACGGAAATAGTTTTACCGAAACAAACATTCACCATCTCAGATACTTGGAGCGGTATTTTGGGTGTGGGCAATGAAAAAAAACCGATTATTCAAAAAATTTCTCCGAATGTGGTAGTGGGCGTGCGCATGGCGGGTATGGGTGTGGCTATCGGCAGTGCTGTCGGGCAAAGTATTGCAACATTAATGAAAGAAGAGTTTTAAGTTATAGATTATAGGGCTTTCTTACAAAAAAATTAAAGGTGCATAGCACCGTACTCTTTATAGGATGAATCCGTTTTTGAATTTTAAGGTGCGTAGCACCGTTCTCTAATTTCAGAGAACGGTGCTACGCACCTTAAAAATTTTAAAATCTCTTATTTCTACTGCAAAGGCTTCAATTAAAACCTACAATTTCAGAGATTTTATGTTTTTTTAAATTTAACTTCAATATTGGCTTCCTCCATCAAATCAATTCCATAATTTCTTATAGTACGTATGACTTCAATGGCACGTAAGCCTTTTTCTGTAATGGAGTATTCAACCTTCGGTGGTACTACCGGAAAAACTTCTCGTTTAATAAAACCATCTGCTTCCAATTCGCGCAACTGGCTCGTGAGCATTTTATCGGAAATGTGCGGAATATCTTTTTTAAACTCACCGTACCGCCAAGTTTTTCCTTTTAATCGCCAGAGCAAAGGCATTTTCCAAATGCCACCGATTTGTTCCATTGCAAACTCTACCGGATTATAAAAAACTCTGTTATTGTAAATAAAATCAGCCATGAGTAATTAAAAATTAAAATTTAAGAATTAACCACAAAGAAAACACAAAACTATTCTACTCTCATCAATACTTTCAAAAAGGTGTGTATCTCTACAATAGGTAAGTATATTGTATGAGGTACTATTTAATTACATCTTTGCAGCATTAAATTTTATTCAAAAATTCAGTAATCAAATATTCAAAATGAAAAAATTATTTTTTCTTTTCTCTCTTTCTATAATTTTAATAACAGAATCAATGGCACAACACAACGCCGGCAATAACGGCAAAATTTTAATGATTGCTTCCAATCCTGCAGTCAGCAAACAAACAGGTTGGCCCATCGGAGTGTGGTATTCCGAAGTAACACATCCGTATTGGACTTTCTCAGATGCAGGTTACACAGTTGACATTGCAAGTTTAGAAGGTGGTGAAATTAAATTTGACCAATTCAGTGATCCTGAAGATGAAAGTAAGTATGCTGATTTTGATATTATTTCTTTGGGTTTTAAAAAAGATGCAAGCAAAACGGCTTTGATTAAAAACACCCTTAAATTATCAAGCGTAAATCCAAATGACTACAAAGCTATTTTTGTTTGCGGTGGACAAGGACCAATGTACACGATGTACAAAAATCCGGCAATAGAAAAATTCTTCGCCGATTTTTATTTAACCGGTAAACCTACCGCAGCAATTTGTCATGGTACGTGTATTTTATTGGAAACGAAATTACCTAACGGAAAATACTTAGTTGAAGGGAAAAGATGGACAGGTTTTGCTTCTTCTGAAGAACAATATGCAGATAATTATGTCGGCATGAAAATACAACCTTTTCGTATTGAAGATGAGGCGCGTAAAATGCCGAATTCGAAATTCGAAGTAAGTACACCTTTTTCGGCGTATGCTGTAAAAGATGGCAATTTAATCACGGGTCAGCAACAAAACAGTGGTGCAGCTGCCGCCGCATTAGTGATTAAAGCGATAGAGGAAGATAAAAAACGTTATCCAACTTATGTTTTAGTACACGGTGCTTGGGCTGATGAATCTGCATGGGGCACTGTTCGGAATCAGTTAGCTCAAAATGCAAACGTTGTTATAGTCAATTTGCCCGGACATGGCATTGATTTAACACCTGTGATTAAAATTTCATTATCAGATTACGTAAAAACAGTTACGGATGCAGTCAATGCTCAAAAAGGTAAAATTATTTTAGTCGGACATTCTATGGCAGGAGTCGTAGTAAGTCAAGTAGCTGAAAATATTCCTGATAAAATTGAGAAATTGGTTTATGTTTCTGCTTATTTACCAAAAAACGATGAAGACGTTTTAACGCTTGGCAAAAAAGAAAAAGCAAGTTTGGCAGCTGAAAATCTACAATTTTCACCGGATTATAGCGAAGCTACGATTAATAAAACCATATTAGCAGACGCTGTCGCTGCTGATTGTCCGCAATGGTTGAAAGACGCTGTCGTAAAATATCATAAAGCCGAACCGACAAAACCTTTGGGTGAAAAAGTCGTGCTGACTTCAAAATTTGATCGCGTACCGAAATATTATATAGCCACGACACAAGATAAAACGGTGACTTACGCACTGCAACAGCACATGATTAAAGATAACGGCACCATAAAAAAAGTTTATGAAATGAACACGGGTCATTTGTCTTTTGGAGCAAATCCTTCGGAATTCTTGAAAATTTTAACAGGTATAAAATAATGAGAAAAGTTATTTTTCTATTTTTGTTATCGTTGAGTTTGGGCGATGCTTTTGCCCAGCTCAATGAGAGCGATACTTTGAGGTTTGGTTATAAATTTACAACTACGGGTTTGATTCAGTCAGGCAATGTTAGGCAGGTTGTTTTAAGTTCCGGTTTAGATATTCTGCATTATTCGCCGGTTATCAGTTTACGTACTATTAATTCAAATGTATATCAAACTTTTTATGGCGTAAAAACTGATGAAAATTTTATTTCAAAAAATTTTGTTTACTACGCATATCAAAATTCAGTTTATCCATATATTATGACTTGGTTTGAAACAAATTATCGGCGAAAAATTGATTTTCGATATCAAATAGGTCCGGGCATTTCTTTCAGAGTAGTGAATAAAAAAAATCAATTGTTGAAATTATCTTTGACATCAACTTACGAGCACTCAAGCTTTTCCAAAGTTTTCGCATTTGAAAATTATAATAAAATTTCTGATGAAATAAATACTTGGCGAGTTACAAGCAGACTTTTCGGGCGAACGTCGATAGTCGAAAATAATTTACAGCTTAATTATGAATTTTGGTTTCAACAATCTATTCAAGATGCCAACAATTACAGGTTTCATTACCAATCAAATTTGGTATTTTCGCTTAGTAAAAAGTTAAATATCTTAGCGGCTATTGATGGATCTTATGAAAATATAATTCCAATTGGAGTTAAGCATGATGATTTTAAATTTACATTCGGTATTTCATACGGAAACATAAAATAAAATAATTAATATCCTAAGATGCAAGAAAAAAATGATGTACCCGGTACAAATCGCATAGAAGCTTTCAGTGATGGAGTAATTGCAATTATTATAACGATTATGGTTTTTGATATAAAAATACCTGAAACGTCAGCACAAATCACATCAACAGAAGCCCGAATTGCTTTAATAAATTTACTGCCTAAATTATTCACTTATCTTTTGAGTTTTATTGTTTTAGCCACAATGTGGGTAAACCACCATGCAATGTATCATAAAATAAAGCATTCTACTAATCAACTTATTTGGTATAATACGAACTTGCTTTTTTGGATGAGCCTTATTCCATTGCCGACAGCCTATATTGCAAAATATCCTTTTTTACCTGAAGCTTCACTGTTTTATGGAATAGTATTAGGAATTTGCAGTATTAGTTTCATGATAATGAGAAACTACGCCGAAAGAAATCACTTAATTCCGGGCAGTGCATCCTTTCGTTTAGCTAATATAATAAGTCCGTCATTATATTTTTCCGCAGGTATTTTTGCTTATTTATCGGTATTTATTGCATTCCTTATCTTCATTTTAATTCCGTGTATTTACTTTTTACCGGATAAACTAGAAAAAAAAATTAAAAAATGAAAATTACAATTATCGGCACCGGCAACGTTGGCGGTGCATTAGCTAAAGGATTTGTTAAAGCAGGACACGAAGTAATTTTTGGCGTAAAAAATCCGAATGAAGATTTCAAAGGAAAAGAATTATCAACCGCTTTAAATATTCCATATTATTCAGTTCAAGACGCGGTTAAAAAGTCTGATATTATTATTTTGTCAACGCCGGCTCAATTGGCACATGAAATTGCTCAACAATTGGGAGATGTGAAAGACAAAATAATAATTGACACAATGAATGCCGTATTTATGAAACCGGGAAACTTTTCGAATACCGCCGATGCCATTTTAGATAACTGCAATTGTAAAGATGTAGTGAAGTGTTTCAATTCAACAGGTTTCGAAAACATGACTGACCCGATTTACAATGGTGTTGGTATTGATATGTTTGTTGCCGGAGACAGTAAAAAAGGAAAAGAAACTGCCACTCAATTAGCACACGATATTGGTTTTGAAAATTGTTACGACTTTGGCGGCAACGATAAATTTTTTGCCCTCGAACAATTTGCTTTTGCTTGGATAAATCTCGCCATTATACAAAAACATGGAAGAAATCTAGCATTTAAAATTATCAGACGTTGAAGCGTTACTCCTTAGGCACACTATTGAACAGCGCAAGAAAAACCAACATCATACGCATCGAAAAAGGTACATCGTTAGTTAAATTGTCGTCAATGATCCAATCACGCGGATCATTGGCGACATCGGTATAAATGAAAAAAGTACCACGTTTACTGTCTTCCACCGACCACTCGTTCCAATTATTACCGTTCCTGCAAGTCAGTTCGAGCGAGAAATTATTGTCGGTGATACGCCATGAACAAGGTTCGCCGGAAAAAACGGGTTGTGCAGTTATTATTTTATTATCGCCACGCAATTCCCAAAGACTAAAATCATCTGCCCATTTTGTTTTTATGACACCGCTTTTCTCGCCGATTCTGTAATTCCAATCGCTCCATCTATCCGGCTGTTGCCACGTCATACTGATATTTCCTTTTTCAACGTTGCTGTCTACATAAATATCCCAATCCACGAAAGCGTTATTGAAACGTGTAGCAAGTCCTGTCATAGTCTGCGTTTGAGCAATATGGTTGAAGCAAATAATGACAATTAATAAAATAAAGCGTTTCAAAATCATAAATTTAAAATTGAACAACTAACCATTATCAACTAACCGATAAATTCACCAATCTTTTTTCGGACGTGAAAATTCCGGTTTACCGTTTTTTTTCATTTGTCGCGCTTGTACTTTGCGCTCTTCTTCATCCATGATGCGCAACATTCGATTGGCTTCCTCTTTTTTCATATTGTCGGGCGACCCCGGCATATTATTTTTGTTATTATTATTTTGTTCGTCGGGTTTTTGTTGCGGATTACCGTTCTGGTTTTGCGGTTGATTGTTTTGCTTTTCTTTATCATCTTGTCCGTTATTTTGCTGCGGATTATTTTTATCGCCGGATTTATCGGATTTGTCTTGCTTATCTTTATTTTGTTTACCCTTATTTTGCTTATCGTTTTTATTTTCTTGCTTATTTTGTTCTTGTTGCTGTTGTTCTTGCAATTGTTTTTTAGCGAAAGCCAAATTTTTTTTTGCATCGGCATCGTCCGGTTTAATGCGCAATGTATTTTTATATGATTCCACTGCTTTTTCGTATTCTTTTTTGGCTAAGTGCGCATTACCCATATTGTAATTGGCACGTGCTTTAATGTTGTCATTATCGCTATTTTCCGACGCTTTTTTATACCTTTCAATGGCCTCATCATAATGTTGTTGTTCAAAGGCGGTGTTACCGGCATTATATTCTGCTTTACCACTTCTGTCTAATTTTTCGGCTTCAGTATAATTTTTTTCGGCTTCAGTGAAATTTTTATTGACGTATTGAGCATCGCCTTCGCGTAAAATCTTGTGCGTAGATTGTGCGAAACCATTTACGCTAGTGAAGGCAAGAACAATAAAAAGTATTCTTTTCATAAATTAATCTTATGATTATATAAACGCAAATCAACTGCAAAAATACATTGAATTAAGATATTTTCTGAAATTTTAACCACAACAGGCACATTAGTAATGAACAATGAATAATCTTGTTAAAAATTGATTTTTAATTTTTAATTGTTCATTACTAATGTACCTATTGTTGTTAAATAAAAAAAGCGCAAAGAAAAATATTTCTCTCTGCGCGTTTTTTATTTTCAAAAAAGATTTTCAAAAAAGATTTTCAAAAAAGATTTTCAAAAAAGATTTTCAAAAAAGATTTTCAAAAAAGATTTTCAAAAAAGATT
>JAYTIA010000730.1:0-2765 GCA_043732145.1 Saprospiraceae bacterium | reverse complement strand
CGGGGCGTTCTTTTGGGTTTCGAGAGAGGGCGACAGGGCATTGTTTGTAGATTACTTTGCACATAAAGCAGTAATCAATACCGATTATAAAAAAGACGGCAGGGTAAAGCATATTGAAGAACAAAAGGCAAAAAACGAGTTGCAAAAAAATAATGCAATCAAGGAAATGGTTTGTACCGAATGTACAAAAGCATCAAGTAAATTCGATAAAGAAATACTTGATTTGCAAAAAAAAATAAACAAACTAAAAGGAAATGAAACGTGGGTAATAAATACTAAAGCTAACTTAGAAGCTCAAATATCAACGCTTAAAAAATCAAAAAAAACAGCACTTGAAGATGCTAATGCAGATTTTGAGATAAGGAAAGCATCTAAACGAGCCGAATTTGACAACATTGATACAATCTATACTAATCAAGAAGTGGCATTAACACGCGGTATAGACAGCACAAACAATAAAGAAGAAATTGCGGAAACGCAGAGCAAAGCTAAAATGGGTTGGTTTGCAGGTATCTTGGCGATAATGACACAGGTATCTCTTTTCTTCATTCGCATATTCCGACACATTTTTAATTTACGTGCCGATAACGTACCGTCAACGGTGGGGGCGTTTATGTCGGACGGTATTTTGGGTATGATATTTTCTCCGGTCGTAACGTGGTTTCAAATACGCAAGGACAAGAGCGATATTATGAGAGCGCGACAAGCCGGCGATGCGGTAATCGGCGTTGAAACGTTTAAGAATACTAATTTAACCGGTGACATTCATAAAGAACTACACAGCAGGGGCGCGTTGACATACGCGCACGCTAAAAAAATAGCGAGCGAAAAAAAACAACCGGTTACTTCTTTCGGTGATGGTGATAATGGAGAGAGTGAGGGTATGAGCGGTGAGGATGTAAATTTAACGTCCGGTGATTTGAGCGAAAAAAAAGAGGACATTTTAGAAGAAAAAATATCTGAAAAAATACCTAAAAAAACGGTAAATAATATTGAAAATGTCGAAAATAACGAATTATCTTTGTCAAAACAAAATGATGAAGTTTCTGAATTTATTGGCATTCTTGAAGACATGATTTTAAGCAGCAAGAACGCCGATGAAATAAAAGAAATCGAGGAATTTATATCTATTTTAAAAAGCGTATTTTTAAACTTTTAAACTAAAAAAAAACTATGGTTTCTGCAACAGCAACGGCAAACAAAGAAAATGATATAAGTAAAATGTCTAAAGACGAATTACTTGTAAAAAGAGCCACAATCTTACGCGGGTTAGATATAAATACACGTTTAGGAAATGAAAGGCTCGGCACTATGTTTCATGCGCAATTAGATGAAGTTGATACGGCATTAGCGCGAACTCAAAAAAAAACGAACTCGAAAACGACGCAAACGGGTCAAAGGACGGCGTATTTCCGATTAACGCCTCAATACCTATTCAAAGCAGCAATATTGATAGGATTATTGAAATGGATGTTGAACGAGTTGTCTCAATTGATGACACGGAATTAAGACGCGATTTGGCTTTAATTTGGAAATCTAATCCGCGCCAATATTTCGGGAGCGATGAAACGTTTACAGATTGGCAGGAATACAATAAATTGATTAACCAAGACCTTAGAAATTGGTTAATTATGAGTGAAAAGCGTAAAGAAAGATTGACAAAATACCGATTGGTTATTTTGAAAAATAAAATAAAAACTATTTGCGCGGAAATGCAGAGAATTGCTTTGACGGCACAAACTAAAGAGTATCGAGAGGACTTGTTAACGATGAAGTATTTGGCTTCGGGCATACCGTACTCAATCGGTGATATTGAAAAGATTTTTGAAGATTTTGGATACAATAAAATAACATAAACTCAACAAAGTAACTAACATGAACAATAAAAAATATTACGCCATTACAGACACCGGAAACAATAATGTGTACGTGTCGGTGGATAATTTAGATGCAAAAGAAAAAGAGCCGAAGGCAATACTTTATCGAAAATGTTCGGAACCGGTAAATTTGAATGGCTTTACGAGCAGATTATTTGAGGCAACGGCAATAAAAGAAATAACGAAAAGGCAGTTTGACGAAATTAAATCAACTTTATGAAATTACAGCAAGACCCAACGGATGTCCAAGTTTTGGAGTTAATGAGTTTGATTAAAAAAGAATGCGAAGATTTAAAAAAACTCAAAGGAACGCCGGCATTAATTGAAAAAAACATTGAAAAAAACAACTATATTGATAAGTTGTTAGAGGAGTTGTCTTATGCTGTTTACAGAACAAGTGTGTCGGATGCGGTAGTTGATAAAATAGATGTTTTTCGTGACGAAATAGACAAGTTTACTCACAATTACGGCTATATGTTATGTCGTTGCGGAACAACATCGCCGCATTTAAGAAATTTTCACGATAAGAAATAAAGAATGTTTTAGTGTGTTTTCCTAAAGTTTTAGTGCGCCGTGAAAAGCGCACTTTTTAAAAATCAATTAAAATACGGCAAAACAATCAATGAGTAAAAAAATAGTAAACATCGGATATATTGAATTAGTAGGGTGGATGTTGCTTTTATTTTTAATAGTTTTACTCTGCATTTATTTTAGAGTAACATTCGATGCGTGGTATTTTAAATTTATTCAAAAACAATAAATAAAACAAATAAATGACAATCGAAGAAGTAATAGAAACATTGCCAAAAAACGGGCATCCGGCAATTACGCAATCGGTTAAAGAAATGCTAAGGTTGTGCTATGAGCGCGCAATAGGGCAGGGCAAAA
>JAYTIA010000729.1:0-2768 GCA_043732145.1 Saprospiraceae bacterium | reverse complement strand
GTGCATCTTTTGCCCATCGGTGATGGTTTCCACGTAGAACTTTATACAAAACCTTTCAAAACATCGGCTCCGTATTTTAAACCCGGCGAAGGTGAACCGACAATTATCGGCGAAGTGGACGGTGTGCGCGTGCGATCGAAACGCGATTTGAAAATGGAAGAAAAAAACGATAAGGAATTGATTAAAGAAATACCGATTCTTTCAGATAATAAACCACAAAAAGGAACTTGGGAATTGGAAGATGCAGAAATGTGTTTAGAGTTGTTGCTCGAATTAGAAACACCCATGCGTGCTGAAGAAATTACTTTGGAATGGCCTAAAGGCGAGAAATTTCGCATCACGAAAGTCGGTGGATTTAATAATTTTTCGATGAGTGTAAAAGAGAAAAACAATTGGTTTGAAATCACAGGTGAAATGCGCGTGGACGAAAATTTGGTTTTAGATATGCGTACGCTCATTGACCTTTCCGAAAAACAAAAAGGACAATTTATCGAACTCAGTCCCGGAAAATTTTTGGCACTCACTAAAGAATTTCGACGTCGTTTAAAAGAAATTAGTGCGTATATGAATCCGCAAAAAAACGGTGCAATGCAAATGCACGCGTTAGCGGTGTCGGCATTGCAACCTTTTGCCGATGCGATAGAGATGTTTAATACCGATAAAAAATATAAAGACAGTATTAAAAAACTAAAAGACGCACACAAAAAGAGTTTCACTGTTCCCGAAAATTTTAATGCAGAGTTGCGCGAATATCAACGCGAAGGTTATGTGTGGTTGCAACGTTGTGCGGCGTGGGGTGTCGGCGTATGTCTCGCCGATGATATGGGTCTCGGAAAAACAATTCAAGCCTTAGCTTTTTTGGTGGATAGAGCCGACAACGGTCCCGCACTCGTGGTGGCTCCGACTTCCGTTTGCCGAAATTGGATGTCGGAAACAGAAAAATTTGCACCAACCTTAAAACCGATTCTGTTCGGTGAAGGCGATAGACAAGCCATGATAGAACAAGCCGGTCCCGGAGATTTGGTTGTAACGACTTATGATTTGATGACACGCGAATCGGAAACTTTTTCTAAGAAAAAATTTCACACCATTATTCTCGATGAAGCGCAAGCGATAAAAAATCGTTCGACAAAACGTTCTGAAACTGCCATGCAATTGCAAGGCGATTTCAAAATGACAATGACCGGTACACCGCTTGAAAATCATTTGGGTGAGTTGTGGAATTTATTTCAGTTTATTAATCCGGGTTTACTCGGCTCGATTGAACGTTTTAATGATAAATTTGCAGCACCGATTGAAAAATACGGTGATGATTCGCGCAGAAAACAACTCAAAAATTTGGTGCAACCGTTCATGTTGCGTCGCCGAAAAGATGAAGTTTTGAAAGAGTTGCCGGCAAAAACAGAAATCACACTCTCCGTAGATTTAACGCCGGAAGAACGGGCTTTCTATGAAGCCTTGCGTCGAAAAGCTTTAGCAAGTTTAGAAAGCAATACCAAATTGGAAGGCGGACAAAAACATCTACAAATTCTTGCCGAAATTTCGCGCTTGCGCCGTGCCGCTTGTCATCCAAGATTAGTAGACGAAAACGCCGACTTCATCGAAAGTTCAAAACTCCGTATGTTCGGCGAAATTGTTGAAGAGTTGATTGATAACGGACACAAAGCACTCGTGTTCAGTCAATTCGTCACGCATTTAACTATTCTCAGAAAATATCTCGACGATAAAAATATCCGCTATCAATACCTTGACGGTTCAACACCGATGAATAAACGCCAAGACAATATCAACGCCTTCCAAAAAGGTGACGGCGATTTATTTCTCATCAGTTTAAAAGCCGGCGGTGTCGGTCTGAATTTAACCGCAGCAGATTACGTAATACACATGGATCCTTGGTGGAATCCGGCAGTAGAAGATCAAGCGACAGATCGAGCGCACCGTATCGGACAAGAAAAACCGGTAACCGTATATCGCATCGTTACGACAAATACAATCGAAGAAAAAATTATAAAAATGCACGAATCCAAACGCGATTTAGCGGATTCATTATTGTCGGGCGGTGATGTGAGTGCGCGTTTAAATGCAGATGAGTTATTGGCGTTGTTGAGGAATAATTAGGGTTTTGTCAAACGTCTAAATTTAAAAAAACTTTTAGAAATGCACCAACAACTATTAAATATCGTTAGTCAAAAAGTTGCACTTACAGAAAACGATCAAGAACTGTGCAAAAAGTATTTTGATCCCGTAATATTTCCCAAAAATAGTATTTTAGAGCATGAGGGGAAAGTTCCCAAATACTTATACTTTATTGTATCAGGTTTTATGCGACTTTTTTATTATAACGATTTGGGGGACGAAGTAACAACACATATCAATTGTCCGCCCGGATTTTTAACTGATTACACAAATTTTATTAATCAAACAAAATCGAATGTAAATGTGGAGTGTATAACTGAATGTGAACTTTTGAGAATTACAAAAAAAGACTTAGACTATCTAACTGGAAATAGCAGTGCGTTCAAAGATTTTAGTATTTGGGTATTTCAGCTATCAATTACCTATAACGAGAGCCGTTCAAATGATTTGGCAACTTTGACAGCAGAACAACGCTATAAGAAACTCATAGAAACTTATCCTGAAATACTTCACAACGTACCTATCCAATACATTGCTTCTTTCTTAGGCATGAAACCGGAAAGTTTAAGCAGAATTAGGCGACAAATAATTAACTAACATTTGTCAAGTGGGATTAATTTACTCATCTTCAA
>JAYTIA010000728.1:0-19198 GCA_043732145.1 Saprospiraceae bacterium | reverse complement strand
AATAACAGTGTCAAGTTGAGATAGAGTTTGCCCTTGAACACCACCCAATGTAGCAATATCAGTAAACCCTGTCGTCGTAATACCTGTGGCGCGTTGCACCGTAAATTTATACGGACCAGGATGTTGAATAGTATCCAAATCAATGGGCAATGGTTTTATCCAACGCACGGTCATTGTACCGTTGGCAGCATCTGTTGTCTCGACAGAAACGTTAATAAGGAGCGGTAAACTGCGTTGCAACTGCACACACGCTTCGTTGGAAGGCAAACTTTCTACGAGATTATAAGGATTACCCAAGTTGGTGCGTTTAGCGAAATGTGCGACAATCCGGTAGCAATAAGTTTTGCCGCTTTCAACCGCTTTGTCCGTAAAAGTATAACGCCCATTTATCATCGTGAACATGGTATCGAAAGCGATTCGGTCATAACCTTTGTCTTCTATTATCGGATTACAGGTATCGGTCGTAAACGCATTACTGCCTTCTTTGCGCCAAACAGAAAACGCAAAAAAATAACGGTCAGCGGCATTTTCGCAAATATACGGTTTTTGCCAACTAATGAGCGTATTGCCATTGACGGAAACGGCACGAACATCTAACGGCGGCGGTCCAACGACTTTGATTTGAACGGTTTTTAAATCTACTAAACCCGTCGTGTCGTAAAAATTATCTTGCGCTTTGAAAACGACGATGTACGGATATTGTGCAATGTGTTCGCAAGTCGTTTGCCAAATAAAATTATCCGTGAGTGGCGGCAATGTATAAGCACTATAACCTTTGAAAACGGCGGGACTAATCGGCACTACAAATGGTCCGCCGAGTGCAGTGAGCGTGATTTTGTCACCAACATCCGGATCGGTTCCGCGCACCGGAAATTTTATCAACGTCCCTGCAACTACACAAAGTTTGTCAAGCGTTTGAACATTCGGCGGATTATTGTTGCAATCATCCACAACAACTTGCATATCGCGTATCGTAGTATCAATTGCGGTACCGCCGCGATAACTAATGATTTGAAAGGCGATGTTATATTCACCTTTTTTCTGCGGCGTGCGCCAAACAAATTGTCCGGTGCGTTCATCTAAAGAAATAGTATTATTAACACCGGGATTTATTTTATCTGGAAAAATATAAAATGGAACAGGTACATTGTTTGCTTGAAGCGGTGTAATCAATCGGAAAGCCAAACTATCACCGTCCGGATCGTAGGCGTTGAGCGAGTGAATGAAAACTTTTCCGACGCAACCTTTGTCTACCGGCGGTTGTAAAAGTTGAGGCGTGCTGTTGAATCCTTGAAAATTGGAGCTTAAAAATGTGTATGAAGTTTGAATATAAAACGGAATTAAATCAGAGTTCGGATAATTGACGTTCAAAATACCGCCGTTTCTGTTCGGATCCATCATACCGATACGATAGGTGCCGCGTCCTGGGAAAGTATGCGTACCTATGTAATAATTGCGCTTAATGTCGCCTTGTAAAGATTCGCCGGCACCGCCGCCATTCACACGTTTGAGTGTATCCACGCTGCCGTCACCCCATATAATAGGTAGTTCCGGACGGTCAGCCGAAACGCTACTGGCTTTTGTGTAAGTAATAATCGTTGCACGCAAAGTCAGAGACCCGATTTGTTCCAAACGAATTTCACCCGCACGGTTGTGCGTAGCGTACATTTTATTAATGAACAATGAACAGTGAGCAATGAAGAATATGAGGATATATTTTGTCATTTTTTATTCGTTAATCGTAAAAATATTACGAATTACGGAGGGCAAATTAAGAAACACAAAACACGTTTTTAAATCCGTAATTCATGATTCTTAATTTATCCTGCGTAATCTTGCGCAAATTAATAAAACGTTGTGATAAGGCGTTTGTTTTTCGGAAAAAATTTAATTTTCTCGAAGTCGAGTTCAGATATAAAAAAAACATCGCAAAGAAAAATTAATTTTTCTTTGCGATGTTTTTTTTGTTCAAACCGAAAGATGTATCATTAAACTTTTTGGAGGAATCCTAAATCGTTTTCAGAACTTCAATATAAAAAACCAAATCCGTATTAGGACCAATAGTTGGACCGTTACCTTTTTCGCCATAACCTAAAGCAGCAGGCACAAAAATAAGGGCAGAGGAACCTTCTTTAATTAATCTAACTGCCTCGTCCCAAGCCGGAATAACTTGTCCGATACCGACAGGAAATGCAAAAGGCTGACCTTTCGTGAAAGACTCATCAAATTTCACGCCCGCTTTTGTGCAACCGTAGTAATGAACAAAAGTTAAATCTCCATCAGCCGGTAATTTGCCACCGCCTTCTTTTAAAATGACGTATTTCAAACCGGAAGCTGTTGTTTGCACGTTTGCCGGTAATTTACCGGAAGCAAACTGTGAAGCCGCAGTAGTCGTCGAGTCGCCGACACTTTTACCGCGTGCAACAAATACTGCCGATGCCGCCACTAAACCTTGACCGATAGCTTGGATTTCAGTTTTCTTTCCTTGTAAACGTTCTTGAATGGCTAAACCTTTTTTCTGAGAAAGAAATTGTTTTTGTTGGTCGGGTGGGAGCGAGGCGAGAAAATCTTTTTCCGATTTCACATCATTCATACCGACATTGACCACAATCACTTTTGCGTTTTCCATGCCTTTAGGTTTTACTTTCATCGTATCTACTTTTAAAGTAAAAGCGGCACTGTCGCCTTGTTTCATCGTCAATAAACTTTTTGTCAAAAAAGAATAAAACGGATCTTGAATACCTTTCGGGTCTTTTAAAATTTCTTGCGCCGGTTGACCTTGTGCTGCCGACGAAAAAACAGTCGCGGTATCTTTTTTTACCGAAAAATTAAAAGAAACAATATCATCAATTTTTGCTTGAGGACCTTTGCCTGATCTTAAGGATGTGCCACCATCATTTTTACAAGACATCGTCGCACCGATGAGCGCGGCGGTTAAAATAAAAAACTGTAATTTTTTCATGATTTTTTTTGTTAAATCTTTTTTGTTAATTTTTTTTGTTAAAAGAATTTTATAGTAAAAAAGTTTACCGGTAAACGTAAATTTGTACCGTAGTAAAACCGACTTTACAAAACCGCGCAAAAGTAATACAATACTCTTAATTTCTTATGATGACTGTCATCAAAGTATTTATTAATGAATCGGAATTAATTTTAGCTGAAACAAAATCCTCAGAAACAATCAATGCCGATTTAACTGTACGATACAACGGTAAAGTAAAATCATTGCATCGGTACATAGATTATTTAGAAAAAACGCCAAAAAACACAAGTCTGCTCATATACTTTGATGACTTTGAAAAATTATGGGCAGATTATCAAGGGATTTATATAATTGTTGAAGCGGCAGGCGGTGTCGTGCAAAATGATGCAGAAGAAACCTTGATGATTTTTCGTCGCGGTTTCTGGGATTTGCCGAAAGGAAAAATTGATGCCGGCGAAACACCTGAAATTGCTGCTGTTAGAGAAGTGCAAGAAGAAACCGGGTTAAAAAAAGTTACTTTAAAAAAGTTCTTGCATCTAACTTATCACACTTACACACTCAATGAAAAAAGAATTCTAAAACCTACACATTGGTATTTGATGTCCTCAAATGATACCGAATTTGTACCTCAGACATTAGAGGATATATTAGAAGTTAAATGGTTAAAAATCTACAAAATTTCGGGTATTAATTTTCGCATTTATGGCAGCATTGTTGAAGTATTAAACACAGTAGTGCAATAAATATGTTATAATAACGTTTTCATATCAATAATCTTACATTTAAACTGAACATGGAATTTTTTTCTGCCAACGCTCAAGTCAAAACATTGAATCTTACAACCGTTTTAACAAGCATGAAATTTTTACTCGCCACTTGCTTATTTACTTTATTTTCATTTACCCATACTGCTTCTGCACAACTGCTTTCTGTAAATGAAAATATTTCTAAACCAATTTCTTTTACGGAAAATGCTAAAAATAACGATTGGACGGTTTATTGCGATCATGAAAATCGCATTATTTATATTGATTTTGAAAAAATAAATACAAATTTGAGTGCCGTAATTGTAAAAGACAATCATGGTAAAATTGTTTTTAAAGATGAAAATTTATGGCAATTGCCCGTAAATTCCATCTATGAAATTGATTGCTTACGCTACGAAAAAGGAGAATACACACTTGAATTAAAATCATTTACTGCTTCTATTAAAAAAGGATTTAGTGTAAAATAATGAAAAATGAACAGTGAATAATGAATAATTTTTTAAAATTGTTCATTATTCACTGTTCATTGCTTTTTAAATAGACGTTGGACAATGGTTTTCAACGTCTATTTTTTTATTTAACAGCTTAGAGGTTTACAAAAAATACAAAAATTAGGGCATACACATTGGCACGTATTTCGCAACTGTTAAAACAGAAGAATCAATTTATCTTACAAATTTTATTTCCCAAATTTACCGGATTACCAATCTTACACTTTAATTATGACCAGAGTCTTAGTAATTGACGATGAAAAACGCATCAGAGAATCTTATAAAAATCTTTTGAAAACAATGGATTGCGTAGTAGATGTAGCGCACGGTAGTCTTGAAGGTATAGATTGTTTTATCAGCAGGATTTACGATGTTGTGCTTACTGATTTCAATCTTGATGAGCTGAACGGCTTACAAATGCTTGAATTTTTTCAAATTATTGATGCAAAAATTCCTGTTATCTTTTTTTCCGGCATCGTTGACAGTAAAGTGATTGCAAAAATTTTAGAACAAGGTGCATTCGATTTTGTACCACATTCTGCAGGTACACGTTTTTTGTTGCACACAATCAGTAAAGCAGTTTATGAGCGACCAAACCATGTGACGGACGATATTGAAAGATGTAATGAATGTTAGGCATGTGAAACAAATAAAATCTAATTTTGCACGGCTGAATTATTTCCCTCTGACTTAAGTAATTTTAAATACAAAAATATTTATGCAAAAAAAATTTTTTGAAAAAATAAATTTTCTTATTTTTTTTCTGAAAAAATATTTTTTTTTATTTTTTTTTATTCTTTTATTTTTTTTTTCGTGCAAAAAAAATGATGTGAAAGACGTTGAAACTTTTTCACGTGAGCAATTGAATATCGAAAAAGGACGAGACGTTGAAATTATTTATTCCGATTCGGCAAAAATAAAATCGCGCGTGACAGGACCTGAAATGTTGTATTACACCGAAACTTTTAATCCGCGTCAAGAATTTACGAAAGGTGTAAAAACTTATTTTTACGATGAAGAACAAAAAGAAATAGGCGTGTTGACCGGAAAATATGCTATTCGCAACGAACGCAAACGTCAAGTCATCGTGCGGGACAGCGTGATTTGGGAAAGTGCCACTGACGGACGTTTAGAAACAGAAGAATTAATTTGGGACGAAGCCACTAATACGATTCATTCATCGAAATTCACGACTATCACGCGTCAAAACGAAAAAATATTCGGTTTTAATTTTGAAACGGATGATAAACTGTCCCATTGGCGTATTTTAAATCCGAAAGGTGCGTTAAAAGTGGATGCTATTAAATAAATTACGAATTATAAAACAAAGAAATAAACTTGAACGGCAATACTAAAAGTCCAAAAATTTATCAGATAGGGGAGGAGTTTCTATAAAAAAAATTATTCCTTAGTATTTGTCAATGCATCTGTAATAATTTTACACGCTTTTAAAATTTCGGCTTCACTTATCGTCAAAGGTGGTGCGATGCGCAAACATTTATCGTTAAACAAAAACCAATCGGTCAGCAAACCTTTTTTCAAACAATTTTGAATGACTTGTTGAACCACAGAAAAATTTTCCAACTCCACTGCCAACCACAATCCGGCACTTCGTGTTTCCTTAATCATAGGGTGTTTTAAATTATCTAAAAACAATTTTTCTTTTCGCGCTACTTGCTCAATTAAATCCGATGTTAAAATAGTTTGAAGCGTTGCTAAAGCTGCTGCACAACTCACCGGATGTCCGCCGAATGTGGTGATATGTCCAAGTACCGGATTATTCGTAAACTTATCCATCAATTTTTTATCGGCAATGAACGCACCGATTGGCATTCCGCCACCCAAACCTTTTGCCAAAACTAAAATATCGGGCACAATTTGATGTCTACAAAATGCCCAAAGTTTTCCCGTTCTCCCTAAACCTGATTGTACTTCGTCGAGGATTAATAAACTACCGGTTTCATTGCAGCGTTCTCGAATAGTTTTTAAATAATTTTTTTTCGGAGAAATAATTCCGGCTTCGGCTTGTACAGCTTCTATGACAACTGCCGCCGTTTTTTTTGTAATTTTTTCAATATCGTCAAAATTATTGTACCTCAACCAATCTATATTCGGTAACAAAGGCTTATAGGCTTTTGTAAAATAGGTGCTGCTATTTAAACTCATCGCACCTTGCGTAGAACCATGATAGGCATCATGTGCTGCAATAAAGTGTTTCCTACCCGTCACGCGTTTGGCTAATTTCATCGCGCCTTCAATGGCTTCCGTTCCGGAATTTGTAAAATAAACCGAATTGAGTGTGTTGGGTAGATTTTTACTCAGCAGCGTTGCCAATTGAACTTGCGGTGACAAAACAAATTCGCCGTAAACAAGCGTGTGCCAATATTTTTCTAATTGATTTTGAATGGCGCGTTGAACTTCCGGATGCCGATGTCCGAGAATACTCACTGAAATGCCCGCTATTAAATCCATGTAACTTTTTCCGGCACTATCATATAAATATAAACCCTGTGCGCGTTCAATTTCGAGCATCAAAGGCGATTCTGATGTTTGTGCGATGTGCCTTAAAAATAATTGTCGTTCTGAAAGCATAGGGCGATTTTAAATTTTAGATTTCAAGGACTTTGTTTTTATTTTTTCAAAATCTAGAATTTAAAAAACGCTGTCACAAAATTTGTATAAAATCATTTCTATAATAACAACTTGGTTGAATTTTTGATTTAAAGAAAAATAGCAATACAATATTCAAAATATAGAAATGAAAAATTATTTTACATTCTACTTAAACTAAAAGATATGAAAACAATACTACTCATTTTATCGGCACTTTTTTTAATCATAACTTTTAGTAAAGCACAATTTTTAGCTTATACCGCCGGTAATTTGAAAAAACCAACCGCATACAAATATATAGGCGCAACAAATAAAATAAGTCAACTTCAAAACACTGAAAATATAGAAAATTTTATTCAGACACTCGATAAACGTTATTCTAACTTTAAAGTTGATGCGGCATTTATGAATGATGAAAAAAAATGTTCGGATTTGTACACTGCTGCTAAACCAGAATCGTGGCAAACAGGTGATTTAGATAATAATGGTTACAGCGATTTTTTAGTTATCGGTACTGTTTCAGGCGCACCGGTAATGATTTGTGTTGTAGATACAGGTTATAATAATTATGTAATCAAAAAAATAAATCGCCGAATTTTTGAAGATTGCTCTTATCCAACGCTTAAAACCGTGAATGGTGAAAGCGCGATTTGTTATTATCATTACGATTATTCGGCAAACAAAGAAGTAAAAAAATCTCAAGCTTCAATTGAAATAGATACTCTGACTTATAAATTTGGTGATTTGGTTGAATTAAACAGCAATATACAAAATCATAAAATTGAAAAAATTGAATACAGTACTTCGGCTTGTTTTGGGGCTTGTCCCGTATTCAGCATAACGATTGACGCAGGCGGCATTGCTTTATTTTTCGGCACGAAATTCAATAGAAGAAATGGGCAATTCAAAACACAAATCAACGAAGATAACTTTAAGGAATTAACAGGTTTGTTAAATTATATTAATTTCCCAGAGTTGAAAAATAAATATGCGGTAAGTTGGTCGGACGATCAAACTTCTATTTTGACAATTACCTTTGATGGTGGCAAAACAAAAACAATTAGCGATTACGGTCTTGTTGGTACTTTCGGTCTAAACCGAGTCTATGATTTAATTTTTAAATTAAGAGACAATCAACAATGGCGATAAAAAAAACGTTTTAACCAAAACACACTAAAACCAAATCGGCAGTATTCTGAATAAGAATATCTGCCGATTGTTTTTTATATGTAGATAATGGAATAATGCATGTTATCTAATTTAATTTCATTAGTCAAGCATTTATCTTGCAATTACTCGTATTTAAACGGTAAAATTTTTGAATCTTTTACAGTTGAAAGTGTCATCAAAGTGCGTAAGCGTTCAATTTCTTCTATTTGAGAAAGTGTTTTGAATAAGAGTTGTTCGTAAGTAGGAATATCTTTACAAATAACTTTAATTAAAAAATCTGCTTCACCTGTGATGATGTAACATTCAGTAATCTCATCTATTTCGCTAATTTTACGCAAAAAATTGTTGAGTGCATTGTCTTTTTGCCAAGCTAAAGAAACTAAAACAAAAGTTTTTACATTCAATCCGATTTCTTGCGGATTAACAACTGCGTGATAACTTTTAATTACGTCAGTAGATTCTAATTTTTTAACGCGCTCTAAAGTTGGTGCCGGTGATAAACCAATTTTTTTAGAGAGGTCAAGATTTGTAATTTTTGAATTTTCTTGCAAAATTTTTAAGATATGCAAGTCAATACCGTCAAATTTTTCAGTCATGGTGAAATTTTATATTAAATTATGTAAAAAGAAAAAAGTGTACTTATGTTTTGTATAAATAAAATTGCCTTTAGTAAAGAAAAGCAATTGAATATTTTATAATAAACCACAAAAGTAGTGAAAAGTTTTTTTATTTTGATTAAATCTTTTCCATATTTTTAGACGACGAAACATTATTTGGTCACGGAAAAGAACAAAATTTTTTCGTGCTATTCTAAATTTATTTTAATTGAAATAAAATATCACTATTTGCGGAAAGAAGTTTGAATTATTTGGTTGAGGTTTTCTATAGATTGAGTTTGAGCATATAAAGCTTCATTGATGCGTTTTACTTCTTCATTTAAACTTAAATGTGCAGTTTTAGGGTAGGCACTTTTACGACTTAAAATATATTGCACACACCAAACTTCGCGAATAATATATGGCTCCCATTCAATCGGTGTTTGAGAAAGGCTGTCGGTAGTTAAAACTATTTTTTTTTGTCCTTGCGTACTGTAATGAAAGCGACGCACGTAAATGCCATCAGACAAAACAAAAGCGTATAAATGTCCGCCGGTGAGCGTTTCTTTGGGATTTTTTAAATCTATGTGATGACAAATAAGTCTGTCATCTTGAAAAACTGTGGGCTGCATTTGATCATCGGTCATATCAAAACACAAATATTTTTCGTGATTGAGCCATATAGACGGCAAACTGAATGTGGGTAATTCAGTGTCGAAAACCCCTGCTTCTAAATCATTATTACAGAACTTTTTTTGCAGATGTATCGGTACGTATTTAATGTGTAGTGGTGTTTCGGGTAATAACTTTTTTACTGTTTCGTTCGTTGAAAATTCTTTTGTAAACATTTTTCCTTCACCTGTAAAAATATAATTTGCATCAATGCCGTACAATTCTATAGCTTTACGCAACAATTCAATCGTCACATCCCGACGCTCTTTCAAAATTTCACTGAAACTCTGCGGCAAATAATCTAGTTCGATGGCGAATTGACGGCTGCTTTTAATCACCTTCATTTCGCGCAATTTGTTATGACATTTTATGAAGCGTTGCGTTACTGCATTGATATTTGTATTCATTTTTTTGTACGTTTGTTTTTCGTTGCGTACAAAGTTAGGGTTTTATTATCAATTTGGTAATAATTTTTTTAGCCTGAATTTATAAAATTAAAGAATTTATCAAAAATTTTTTAATGCAGTCAATTCTTTAATTTTATAAATTCAGGCTAATTTTTTCAAGCATGCAATTCCATCGTAATCACAACAGATTTTGAAGTCGGTGTGCCGCTTTCATCTGCAAAAGAATCAATGGGAATGAGTGTATTCGCTTCCGGAAAATAAGTTGCTACACAGCCTTGCGGAATATCGAAAGGCAAAACGATATATTTATGCGACGCACGTTTTACACCGGTATATTCTCCGAATAAATCTACAACTGTACCGGATTTATAACCGGCTGTAGCCATATCATTTTCATTCATCAATACAACGCGTCGCTCATTATAAACACCGCGATAGCGATCATTTAAGCCGTAAATTGTCGTATTGTATTGATCGTGTGTGCGAATTGTCATCATTAGGTATTCACCCGGTTTCAAATTCCAACTCGGAGTTGCATTAACCGTAAATTTTGCTTTGCGGGTATCGGTAGAGAAACGTTGTTCACGCGGCGGATTTGGTAAATAAAAACCGGCAGGTTGGCGCACTTGTTGATTAAAATTATTAAAACCATCAATTGATTTTTCTATCAGATCGCGCACTTTATCGTAATTTTCACGCATTGCCAAATAATCTATTTTTGAACGATGAGCAATAGTCGCGTGTGCTAATTCGCAGATAATAGCTGTTTCACTTTTAATAGTTTTCGCAAAAGGTTCTAAAACGCCGCGCGACATTTGTACAACACCCATAGAGTTTTCGGTTGTTACAAATTGTTCACCCGAGGCTTGATGATCAATCTCTGTTCTGCCGAGACATGGTAAAATAATAGCCATTTTTCCGTGTACCAAATGACTGCGATTGAGTTTTGTAGAAATATGCACTGTTAAATCGCAATTCCGTAAAGCTGCTGCCGTAAATTCCGTATCCGGTGTTGCCGATAAAAAATTTCCACCAAGTGCAATAAATACTTTTGCTTCGCCGGCATGCATGGCTTTAATAGCATGAACGACATCGTATCCGTGTTTTTGCGGCATTTTAAATCCGACACCTACACTCATTTTATCTAAAAACGCTTGTGACGGTGCTTCATAAATTCCCATCGTTCTGTCGCCTTGTACGTTTGAATGTCCGCGTACCGGACAAGTTCCGGCACCGGGTTTTCCGATACTGCCCTTCAATAATAGTAAATTGACAATTTCTTTTACATTACCGACAGCATTTTTATGTTGCGTAATACCCATCGCCCAACAAATGATGATATTTTTTTTCGCCATTATCATATCCGCTGCTTCGCGTATTTGTGTATCGGAAATACCGGTATGAGACACCAATTCAGCAAAATCTTGTTTTTCTAAATCTGCAATTAAATCATCAACGCCTTCTGTTTTAGATTTAATAAATTCCCAATCAAAAACGCCACCCGTTGAACGCTCGCGTTGTAACATCAAGACCATTATCGCTTTTAATAAAGCAACATCTGCATTGATTTTTACTTGCAAAAATATATCTGCTAAAGGCGTTCCTCCCATTAACATTTTACCAATATTTTGCGGATTTATAAAATGTAGCAAACCCGGCTCCGGAAGCGGATTAATCGCCATTATTTTTCCGCCGTGTTCTTTTGTTTTTTCCAAAGCCGACAACATACGCGGATGATTCGTACCGGGATTTTGTCCGATGATAATCACCAAATCTGTTTTATAAAAATCTTCGAGTGTAACCGAACCTTTCCCAAGACCAACTGTAAAACCTAAACCTTTTCCGCTCGACTCGTGACACATATTTGAGCAGTCGGGCATATTGTTTGTGCCGTACTCTCTTATAAAAAGTTGATACATAAACGCCGCTTCGTTGCTCGCACGACCGGAAGTATAAAACACAGCGCGATCAGGCGAATCCAGATCGTTTAAATTTATGGCTATAAGTTTATAAGCATCTTCCCAAGAAATAGGTTCGTAGTGAGTGCCGCGTAAAATCAAAGGTTCAGATATGCGCCCTTTTTTACCGATTTCAAAATCGGAAAGTTGTGCTAAATCAATTATAGAATTTTTTGCAAAAAAATCTCCGCCGATGCGAAACTTTGTTGCTTCTTCCGCAATCGCTTTGATACCATTTTCGCAATATTCACCGAGTCTGGAACGATCGTCATCCGGATCAGGCCAAGCACAACCGGGACAATCGAAACCACCTTTCTGATTTATTTTAAACATCGTTTTTAGGGCATCGCCGGGTTTCATCCATTTAAACATTTGATAAACGGAAGAGGTAATAGCAGGAAAACCAACGGCATAAGTTTTTCTTTTGCCGATTGTGAGTCCGGTAAATTTTTCCGGCGTGAGTTCTTGAGTATCGCGTTCAACAACAACGATACCGTTTGTTTTTTCTTCAAATTTGTTATAATCGTCCTTCATTTTAATTGAAAATTGAAAATTGAAATTTTTTTTGAATTAAACATTAAATTTTTTTTTCAATGTTTAATTCTTTCACTTCCTGTATAAATATTGAAATTATTTCCGCGCAAAAATCCGATCAAAGTCATACTGTTTTCTTCTGCCAACTCGACTGCTAAACTTGATGGTGCACCGACAGCCGCGACAATCGGAATCCCCGCCATAAATGCTTTTTGAATCAACTCGAAACTTGTTCTGCCACTCACAAGTAAAATTTTATCACTTAAAGGTAATAAATTTTTTCTTAAAGTTGCACCTATTAATTTATCAAGCGCATTATGTCTACCGACATCTTCTTTCGCGTCTAATAAATTACCGTTTATTTCAAATAAAGCCGCAGCGTGAATAGCTCCGGTAATATTAAAATTATCTTGAGCTGCTCTTAATTTATTCGGCAATGCAAAAAAAATTGCGCGTTCAACAACCGGAAATTTTTTTCTGATAGGAAAACACGAAACTGTTTGCACCATTTCAATCGAACTTTTTCCGCAAACCCCGCAACTCGACGACGTATAAAAATGTCTGTTCAATTTTTCTAAATCAAAAACAACACTAGGATTTAATTCCACAGTAACCACATTTGTTTGCGATTGGGTTTCTAATTCCGAAGCCGTATAACGCACTTGCACAATATCGTTTGGCGATGAAATAATGCCTTCCGTAAACAAAAAACCTATTGCCAAATCAAAATCACTTTCGTCGGGTGTGCGCATCGTCACACTAATATTTTGCTTTTTTCTGCTACCTATTTTCCCGAAAATGATATTTATTTCTAGGGGTTCTTCAACCGCGACAATATCGTGTTGTTCAGAAAATAATTCTTTCTCTTTAACTTTTTGAATAATTAAAGAACGCGTATTTCTAACAAATCTATCTAAAAATTGTTTATTTAACATTTTAAAAAAATAATCATGCAAATTTAATTTAATTTTACATGTAGATTTATATATTTGTGCAAATATTTTTATTTTATTTTATTGACTGATTGACTAATTAACTTTTTGACGATAAAAAAATTAAAAAGTCAATTCTTTTTTTTCTATGAATGGCATCATTTAACAGCATGAATTGTTCATCCAAAGCAGTAGAGTAGGAGGGGGATCAGTATTTTATAGCGCGAAAAATTACTAATTAATCATTCAAAAAGTCAATTAATTTTGGTTGGACTAACTTTAACCAATCTTCCAAAAGTATTTTCAAAAACCATATTGAAATAAATAGAACGTGTTTATTATGTAATTTTCAGCAAAAATTATGTAACACTATCTGTTACAAAACTACACACCTTTGCATTGTATTTAAATTTAATAATTCAAAAATAAAAAAAATGAGTATCCAGCATCAATCAATTGAAGCGTTGAATTCGCTTATAGAAATTAATAATGACAGAATAGAAGGTTACAATACTGCTTCAAAAGAAACTGAAGATGTGGAATTGAAAACTTTATTTTCTCAACTCGCCGGTACAAGTATGAAATCCAACGATGCACTGGTAAAACAAGTTGCTATGTTAGGTGGAACACCTATTGAAGGTACAAAAACCAGCGGCAAAATTTACAGAATTTGGATGGATTTTAAAGCTATGTTAACCGGCAAAGATAGAGCTTCAATTCTAAATTCATGTGAATATGGAGAAACAGTAGCCATTGAACATTACGAATCGGTATTGAAAGACAATGGAGCAAATTTAAGTTCAGAACAACAATCGATGTTAAATTTGCAACTTGATAATCTCAAAGCCGACTTTAGTAAAGTAAAAAAACTAAACGGTTTATTGAAAGTATAATCAATCTTTAGTAAAGTAAAAAAACTAAACGGTTTATTGAAAGTATAATCAATATTAATTAACATAATATTAATTATAAATAAAAATAAAATAAAAAAAAACACCGATAATACTATTATCGGTGTTTTTTTTATTTTATTTTCCCAATCTTACAATCTTTGTCCCGATCTAATATCAACAAGTAAATTTTTTATATCACTCAGTAGTGTTTCTTGTGCAGGTGGCAGTACAGGTAATGCTTCTTCTTTTTTCTTAGTTTTGTCGTATGCTTTTAACATCAAGTAAAGTACTAAACCGATAATTAAAAAATCAATGACAGCTTGAATAAATGCACCGTATTCAATTTTCACGCCATCAATAGTTGCTATAGCTGTACTGAAATTTACGCCATTGCCAAGAACAATAGAAATAAGCGGTGTTAAGATTTTTGATACTAACGCATCTATAATTTTTGAAAAAGCAGCGCCGATGATAACACCGACCGCCAAATCAATCACGTTACCGCGCATTAAAAATTTTGAAAAGTCTTTGAACATAGTTAGTTTTCTTGTTTAATTGAAAATTTGTTATAATGAAAGTAACAGAGTTAAAAATTATTTTGAAGAATTTCAAAAATAGTTTAATTCCTCTGCGCGTCTTTTTGCAATAACTTCTTTTATACCGCGCCATCTTTCCCCCAACAAACGATTCATACTTTTATCTACGACATAGTGTCGTGCGATTGAAAAAGCACCTTTTGCTCTGCGTGCGTAACTTTCATTGGCGCGAAGCGCAATCGAGTATCCGCCGTCTGTGTATTCTATATAATGCCAAAAACCGCTCGGAATAAAAATAGTGTCTCCCGGATTTAAAATCACTTCATAGCCGGTTACTTTTGATAATGCCGGGAATTTTTTATAATCCGGATGATTGACATCTACATAACTTGCCACAGTATATGGATGATGATAAAGATATTTCGATTGTTCGGGTGAAAACAAAACCACGCGCTTGCGCCCATGTAATTGATTCAAAAAAACATGACTCATATCTATGTCATAGTGCATCGGCGTTACAGAACCTTGTCCGCCAAAAAACATAAATGGAAAATCTTTGAAAAAACCGTCCATAATTGTCGGTAATTCAAAATCTTCAACCATTTCGGGGGCATGTTTAAAAATGTTCCACAAAAAAATGCGATAAGGCATCGGACCACGTTCCACGAGTGTGAGATATTCTCCAAAACTCATGTACATTTCCGGTTCCATATAACCTTTGCCTGGTTTGGAATAATTGGGCGTAATAATCGGTACTTCTAATTGACCGTATTTTTTTTTCAACTTATCAATTGTCCAATTGGTTTTGGCTGTCCAATTACTCATCAAATCAGTGAATACAACGGGTTTCAGCGGCTCAAGATAATTTTCCGCAAAAACTTCTCTTGTTAATCCGCTTTTTTTTTCGATTGGCTGTAACGTCAACATTTTTTATTGGATTGAGATGAAAAAAATTTATTTTTTAGTATTTAGCAATGAAGTGTTTGATATAGATCAAAATTTTTCCCGCTACTACCCTACTCTACCGGAAATCAAAGATAATAAACTTAAGAGCAAGTGTTAATAAAAGACTTAAAATAAAAAAAATCGTCACGTAAATTCGCTGTATTCACAACGTTATCATTTTATTTTTGTTTTAAAGTCATCAAGTTTAACCAAAGCAATTAACTTTGACTTTTAAATCCATAAAAAATAAAATTATGCCGAATTTAGGATACCGTTTTTCTAAATATATTCAGAAACCCGAAGGTGATACACCTTTTGAAAGGTTATTTAAAATTTTTCAAGAACTTTTGCTACATACTTCCGGTGATGTACAAGAGGCGTTGTCTTGGTTGACTGAATTAGATAAGCAATATAAACTGACGACCAATGAATATGGTATCGGCAATTTTGTGCAAGATTTAATTGATAAAGGTTTTATTCAGCAAGATAATACGCAACCCGGCGGTTTCGCACCGGCAGCAAAAATGGAAATCGGTTTGCGCCAAAAAGCATTGGAGGATATTTTCGGAACGCTGAAAAAATCGAAAGCCGGCAATCATAATACACGCACGACGGGCAAGGGTGACGAATTTACGAGTGATGTAAAACCTTATGAGTTCGGCGATTCTTTGGATAATTTAGCGATGACGAATACTTTGCGCAATGCTCAAATTAATCATGGTCTTGACGATTTTAAACTCGGCAACGACGATATTGAAATCCACGAAACTTTTTCGCAAAGTCAGATGAGTACGGTGATGATGATTGATATTTCTCACTCCATGATTTTATACGGTGAAGATAGAATTACGCCGGCAAAACGTGTGGCAATGGCTTTGGCAGAACTAATTTCCACGCGCTACCCGAAAGATACACTCGACATCGTAACTTTCGGTGATGACGCGCAACAAATTGAAGTTAAAGACTTACCCTACTTGCAAGTCGGACCTTTTCATACAAACACTGTTGCAGGTTTAGAATTGGCAATGGATTTATTGAAACGCCGTCGCAATCCGAATAAACAAATTTTTATGATTACAGATGGTAAACCCACTTGTATCAAAATCGGTAAAAAACATTATAAAAATTCATGGGGATTAGATAGAAAAATTTTAACGCGCACTTTAGGTTTAGCGGCGCAATGTCGCAAATTAGATATCCCTATTACTACGTTTATGATTGCGCGTGATAGTTACCTTCAAGCATTCGTCGAAGAGTTTACACGCGCCAATAACGGAAAAGCATTTTACAGCAGTTTACAAGGTCTCGGCGAATTTATTTTTCAAGATTATAAGAACAACAAGAAGAAAAATACGAGATGATGTGTTAAAAACCATGATTTACAAGATTTTATTTTCATCTTGTAAATCTCAAAATCTTGTAAATCATGGTTTCATTATTAATATTTGTTATTCATTAATCCCGACATCGCACCAGCACTTATTGCCACCATCATTACGATGTATAAAATGAAAAAACCTATAATCATCCAACCATTCAGTCTGAAGTAGTTACGTAAATTTTTAAACGCCGCGGTTAAATCGTCGGGAGAATTGGTACGCCATACACTATTCATTCTGTTACTGAATCTGTTGAGATACAACCCTCCAAAAAAAGCAGGAATCGCCAATGCTAAATAAAACAATCCTAAGCCCGGACCAAACATACTTAGCCCTCTTGTACCGGGTGTATCTAAAGCACCCACCATAGAACTTAGAAAAATGGTAAAAAACAAACCGGCTAAAACTACAAACGCGGTTACGATAAATGCAATAATTGCTAAAAATTTTGTCCAGGAAGCGGCACTTTTTAAATACGATAAATTTTCGCCGGATAGTTTGTTGTGGACGTTTTCTGACGATAAACCTTGTTCAAGTACATTGTCTTGCATTTGTTTTTTAATTTTAAAATTATCAAGATGGTTTAATTAACGGTTAAAGATTGAAATAAATGTTTTTCGTTTTTCAATTTTTATTATGCCTCTCCTACCCTATTTAGATGTCATGTTTTTTGATATGTGCTTCAATATCCCGTAATTTATTTTTACAAAAAGCCATAAGTTTTGAAGCGCGTTCAATTTCTTCAGACAGTTTATCAATGTTTACTTGTCCGTTTTCTATGGCACTCGCAATTTCTCTCAATTCACTTACGGCAGTTTGATAGGAAAGTGTTTCTTTATTTGTTTGTGTCGGCATTATTGGTACTTTAAAAAAGAATCAACCGTAGCAAAAGTAATTTTTATTTTGGATAATTTGGCTTTTTACAGATTATTTTTCAGTTTGATAACTTAATTGAACCGCCATCAATAGGGTAATCGCAGCCGGTGATAAATCCTGCTTCATCGCTGCATAAAAACAAAGCTAAAGCTGCCACTTCTTCCGGTTTTGCCATACGACCAATCGGTTGTGATTTAGATAATTTCTCAAACATTTCTTCTTTTTTGTTCGGATAATTTTTGGCGATAAAACCGTCAACAAAAGGCGTATGAACACGCGCAGGAGAAATGGAATTACAACGAATATTATTTTTAATGTAGTCTTTTGCAATTGTCATCGTCATCGCATGAACCGCGCCTTTCGACATCGAATAAGCAAATCTATCACTCAAACCGATATGATTGGCGATACTTGCCATATTCAAAATCACACCGCCACTGTTTGCTTTCATCAAAGGTATAGCAGCAAAAAGACAATTGTAAACACCTCTCACATTTACGTTAAAAATGCGTTCAAAATCTGCTTCCGATGTATTTTCAACATTACCGACGTGTGCAATGCCGGCGTTATTGACCAATATATCCGGTTTCCCGATTTTTTCAAACGTCGCCAAAACTTCTTTTTGATCAGCTACATTACAAACTTGGAAAGCAGCTTTTTTACCGACTTTACCAATTTCAGAAAGCGTTTCTCTCGCTGCATTTTCATTTAATTCGACAATATGAACAAATGCGCCTTGTTTTGCAAATAAAACGGCAATAGCTTTACCGATACCGCTTCCGCCACCGGTCACGACGGCTGTTTTGTTTTTTAGTTGGAACATTTTATTTAAGTCAGTTAATTATTTGAATTTTTAGACCAATTAACTACACGCTTCTCAAACTCATTAAACTTGTCTTTCAATTGTTTTTTCAATTTATCCTTCACATCCTGCTCTTTAATGAACGAATAATCAATACTGTTGTACACAAATTTTTTGATGTCTTTATAACTTATATTTTTATATCGTGCAGCCAAAAGCACAAATTGATCGGTTAAATCTGTCCTTAAAACGCCTGCATCATCAGTGCAAAGGACAATCGGTACGCCGGCTTTTTTGTACAACGCAATCGGATGTGCATCATTTTTAACTCCTAAAATAAATTCATTGCTCACTAAATTTAATTCTACGGCGACATTGTTATTGCGCATATACTTTAGCAAATCATAAACGTTGCGTTCAGTAGCAATATCTACACCGTGTCCTATGCGATTAGCTTTTGAAACGCGAACAGCTTCGTCAATGTGCCACGTTAAATCTTCGGGTTTTACTAAACCCATGCGCAATTCGCCCGCGTGCATCGCGTATTTTACATTCGGAAAAAGTTCGTGGCAAAATTTAAACATCCGGCAATGTAACCAATAATCGTTCATCGAAACATCTTCATGTTCCGGAGCGACGATATT
>JAYTIA010000727.1:0-2780 GCA_043732145.1 Saprospiraceae bacterium | reverse complement strand
AAGCCTTGAAACGTGGTGAAAAAGTTTCTTTCAAAGTAAAATGGATGTTCAACATTGTTGATCGTTTAAAAACCGGCGGTCGTTCGGGATGGGAGTATTTTCCTGACGAAAAAAATTATTTGTATTGCATGGCACAACATTATCCGAGAATGTGTGTGTATAACGACGTAACAGGTTGGCAGAATAAACAATTTTTGGGCGCGGGAGAGTTCACTTTGACTTTCGGTAATTACGACGTGCGCATAACTGCGCCGGCTGATCATATAGTCGGTGCAACGGGCGTTTTACAAAATCCTGCACAGTGTTTAACTGCCGCTCAAACAGAAAGATTTAATCGAGCAAAACAGACTACAGATGCGCCTGTGTTGATAGTCACAGAAGCGGAAGCGCGCGCAAATGAATCCGGTGCAAAAGCAACGGGTAAAAAAACTTGGAACTTTAAAGCGGAAAATGTACGCGATGTGGCTTTTTGCAGTTCTCGAAAATTTATCTGGGACGCAATGGCTGTGAAACAAGAAAACGGCACAATGCCTTTAGCAATGTCTTATTATCCGAAAGAAGGTAATCCGTTATGGGAAAAATACTCTACACGCGCTGTTGCACATACTTTACAACAATATTCTAAACACACATTTCCTTATCCATATCCTGTCGCGATTTCTGTTCACACTGCCGATATCGGTATGGAATATCCGATGATGTGTTTCAATGGCGGTCGCCCTGAGAAAGATGGTACTTACAGTGCGCGTGTGAAATATGGTATGATTTCGGTCATTATTCATGAAGTCGGACATAATTATTTTCCGATGATTGTTAACTCCGATGAACGCCAATGGACTTGGATGGATGAAGGCTTAAATTCTTTTTTGCAATACCTTGCTGAACAAGAATGGGAACGTGATTATCCGAGTTGGCGCGGACCGGCGGCAAATTTGGTGGATTATATGAAAGGCGACAAATCGAAATTAGAACCGATCATGACTAACTCCGAATCAATCAGACAATTCGGTAATAATGCTTACGGCAAACCGGCAACAGCTTTAAATATTTTGCGTGAAACAGTTATGGGTCGAGAATTATTTGACTATTCGTTCAAAACTTACGCGCAACGTTGGATGTTCAAACAACCGATGCCTGCAGATTTTTTCAGAACAATGGAAGACGCTTCGGCAGTAGATTTAGATTGGTTTTGGCGTGGTTGGTTTTATTCGACAGACAATGTTGACATCGCGATTGCTAATGTAAAAACTTTTAAAGTCAATACAAAAAATCCGGAAGTTGAAACGCTCGCAAAAAAAGAAGCTGATGCATCGGCGCAAAAAGGTATCAGTAGTATTCGAAATAAGAAAGATGTTGCAATAACAGCCGATGAAAAAAATCCGAGTTTAAAAGATTTTTATTCACAACCGAATTATGAAGTGAATGCTTTAGATAAAGACGAGTACGAAAAATATCTTTCAACTTTGAGTGATACCGACAGAAAACTCATTGATCCGAATACTAAATACACTGAAGTTACTTTTGAAATGAAAGGTGAGTTGCTTTCTCCGATTGTTGTGCAACTGAATTATACGGATGGCACGAATGATTATTATAACATTCCGGCAGAAATTTGGAGATTAGGCGCGAAGAAAGTAACGAAAGTTTTTAAATCTACAAAAGATGTAAAAGAAGTTGTTCTAGATCCTTTTTTAGAAACTTGTGATATTGATACATCCAATAATTATTTTCCGAACAAACCGCAACCTTCTCGCTTTGAAGTTTTCAAACGCAACCAAGCCGGACGTTATGGCGAGGGTAGTGGTGAAAATCTAATGCAACGCGCTAAACGTGCAAAAGAAAAACAAGCTAAACCGAGCGGAACAGGGAATTAATTGCATAATAAATGATGAGTGATCAATAAAAAAATGCACAAAGAAAATAAAATTTCTTTGTGCATTTTTTTATTGATAAATTAACCAATCACGCATTCACCAACTCCTCTATCACAAATTTTTTAGATTTCATTATTACTGCCATTACTTTCTGTGCTTTTTCAGGTGTAGTCATTAGTTTTCCGATAATTGTTGGAACAATTTGCCACGATACACCGAATTTATCTTTCAGCCAACCGCATTCTACTTGTTTGCCGCCGTCGGCAGTGAGACTATTCCAATAATGATCAATTTCTTCTTGCGTATCGCAATTCACGACAAAAGAAATGGCTTCATTGAATTTGTGCATTGGTCCGGCGTTTAAACCCATAAATTTATTGCCGTTCAATTCAAAATAAACAACTATTGGTGTATCAGTTGTAATTTTTGAATTTTTAAACACCGAACAATAAAATTCAGCCGCTTGTTTGGCATTACCGTCGAACCACAAACAAGGGTGAATAGCATTGTCGAACGCTTTTTTATTTTTTTCCATTGCTAAGATTTTCTGTATAATCGTAAATTAAATCAATACTGCAAATATCGAAACAAAATAAAACAAAAACTATATAAAAAAGAGAAAAAAAAATATTTTACGACAAAATGTTTTTATCTTTGTCTTAATACGATTATTATCAACCAATAAACAATGAAAAACTCTACCATTTTTTTTCTCCTTACTCTGCCTTTTTATATATTTTCTCAACAAGTAAAAAGTGATTATCCATATCACGGGGTCAATTTTACTCAAGTTAATTTGCAAGATAATTTTTGGTTGCCCCGCATGGAAATCAACCGAAAATCGAGTATTCCACATAATTTTTCAAAATGTGTAGAGACCGGACGCGTAAAAAATTTTACGAATGC
>JAYTIA010000726.1:0-2781 GCA_043732145.1 Saprospiraceae bacterium | reverse complement strand
TTGATGCCGATATAAAATCGGACTCGACTACTGAAATAAAAAAAGATTTGATTAAACACTAAATTTTCTTTACGCGTTGTTTGCATAAAGGTAGGTTTCATTGTTATTTTTTGCAAAATTAAAAACAAAAGCTCAATAAAATATCTAATTTTGCATTGAGAATAATTTGACGACGTATGACAGACACCGGATAACAGACAATTGTCCGTCGTCTGTTGTCCGTTGTCCGTTGTCAATTAAATTATAAATTATGGCAGTAATCTCCGCAACTCAATCTATCACTTTAAATCCGACACAAGAAAAACAATTAAGCGACAACAACAATCGTTTTAAGATGACGGCTTGGCTGTTTAAAGTTTTACCCGCAGCTTGGTTTATGGGTATTCGCGTAAAAAGTGTCGTAGCAGAAAAAGCAGAAGTAACTTTGCCGTATCATTGGCGCAGTCAAAATCCTTTTCAATCTATTTATTTAATCGCGCAATGTGCGGCGGCAGAACTTTCGACCGGACTTTTAGCCACTTTAGCATTACAAGGTCGAGGAAAAATTTCGATGCTCGCAACGCATATAGAATCGGATTTTACTAAAAAAGCGAATACGATGACCACTTTCACTTGCGATGAAGGCGCGGCTATTTTTAGTTTGATAGATGAAGTTGTAGCAACCGGCGAAGCAAGAACGATTGTGATGACCTCGAAAGGTGTGCAAGCAACCGGTGAAGTGGTTTCAATGACGCGGGTTACTTGGTCGTTTAAGCTACGGAAATCGTAGAACCGTTAGTTGGTTAGTTGGTTGGTTGGTTATCCGCACACAAATTATTGTTTCCAAACGTTATAGAGTTTTTCAAGATTCTTTTTTAATTATTTCTGCATGAATTTTATTTTTTCAAAAACTTTTCAAAATATTTTTTTGAAAAACTTTTCGAGAAATATTTCGAAAAATTTTTCGAAAAATTTTTTGAAAAGTTTTTTTGAAAAGTTTTCCAATATTCTTTTTCAAAAAAAAATATTTTTCATCACTGTTATTTTAATAGCCGGCAGCAATTTATTGTTTGCACAACGTGACGCACAAAAATTGGTGACAAAAAATATGCATTTCAAAGACGGTGTATATAGAAATTTTGCGGCGTGGCAAAAAAATCAACCGGATATAAAAATTTCGGACGTTGCGATGAGCTATTTTTTGAATCCGATTACCAACCTTTTAGAAATTGATACCGTTGCTTTGAAAAAAACGCATGAACGCATTAATCCGGATTCTGTTTGGAGTTTCGTTTTGTCGGGTGTGACTTACATTTCTGTTCCGAAAAAAGAAATCTCAAAATCATTGAGTACTTTTGCCGCGCTGACCAGCACCGGCAATTTTTGTTATTTTCAGTACCAAGTAAAAGAAATAACGAAGGTGCCGATGACAGCTTATGCACCGCAAACCGGTGAACCGTTTATGACAAAAGAAGTCACAAAAACAGAAACTGTTTGGCGACAAAAACTCATCGCGTTTGAAACCGGCGAAGTATATGATTTCAATGTGCCGACGGTAAAAACGTTGGTCTCTGATGATGCCGGCTTAATCGCATCGCTCAATGCCCTCAAGCCTGGCGAAACCGTGAATAAACTTTTTAAGTGTTTGATGATTTATAATGACAGACATCCGGTGTTTCTTAAATAATAATAGCCAGTTAGTCACTTAGTCGGTTAGTCTGAAATGTTTGACTAACCGATTAACCGACTAACCGACTAACCGACTATATATGTACAGCATTTTTAAAAAAGAAATCAGCCAATTTTTTGCTACAATTACCGGTTACGTTGTCATCGGTATTTTTTTGCTCATTACCGGACTGATGATTTGGTTTTTTCCGGAAACGAGTTTACTCAATCAAAATATTGCTACGCTCGACCCATTATTTTCATTGGCACCTACTATTTTTTCGTTTCTCATTCCGGCTGTCACCATGAAAATGATTGCCGAAGAAAAACAGACGGGAACGATTGAGTTTTTAATGACAAAACCCGTCACGATTTGGCAAATTATTTTGGGTAAATATTTCGCAAGCGTTGTACTCATTCTGCTTGCGTTGTTACCGACCGTTTTGTATTATACCACAATTTATCAATTAGGTTCACCGAAAGGAAATTTAGACAGTGGCGGCATCTTGGGCAGTTACATCGGTTTGGTTTTACTCGGTATGGTATTCGCGGCGATTGGTTTATTTGCTTCGAGTTTGCAAAGCAATCAAATCGTGAGTTTTTTATTGGCGATATTTTTGTGCGCGTTTGTATACTGGGGTTTCGATTATGTTTCCAAACTTCCGATATTCGTCGGTGCCGGCGATGATATTGTACAAATGTTCGGCATCGCCTACCATTACAATTCCATTTCACGCGGCGTTGTTGATGCGTCTGATATGATTTATTTTAGTTCAATTATATCCTTTTTTCTTTTTTTAACGTATATAACACTGAACAATCAAAAGTTGTAAACTCTTTGTCTTGAGCCTTGAATTTTAATATATTCTCATTACTTCAAGGTTCAAGACTTACAGCGCACTGCGCACAGCTTAAAAACTCTTATTGCGTGAGAAATTTTTTACGTTTAATCTTTCTCTTGAACATCGTTTTCTTCTCCACTTGCACAAGTAAAACCGACCGCGCTTTGGAAGGGAAATGGTATGCGGCAAAACTCTTGGAATGTGATGAAGTTATTCCGATTCAGAATAATTTAATTAATTTGGAATTTCGCAGCAACCACAGCTACGTTTTCAATTCCACGCTCAATACGCA
>JAYTIA010000725.1:0-7378 GCA_043732145.1 Saprospiraceae bacterium | reverse complement strand
CCAAGTCGGCAGAAAAACAACTTGATTTGTTACGGCTTTAGGATAAAAACAATATTTTCATGCCTTGATTTAGTTAAATTTTTCAAAAACTGCATTATTTTTCGAAAAAAAACAATAAAAAAATATTGATTTGAGTTATGTATGCGTAATTAAGCGGAGATAATAATTACAAAATTTCTTTCGACACATTAACAATCATTTTTTCAAAAATTTATTCCCAAACACTTGAGTTGCCTATGAATGATTTCTTTACATCAGATGATTTAATTCAACTTTTATACAACGAAGTCTGTGACAGTGAAGCTATAGCGATGAAAAACGCCATGCGCACCAATACAACTTTACGTAAAGAGTTCAACGGTTTGAAAAAGGCAAAAGAATCGCTCCCGCGTTTTTTAATGGAGCCAACCGGTTTTATTGTTGACCGTATTCTTGCGCACAGTCTTAATATGGCTGTTTAAAAATGAACAACGAACAATGAATAATGAACAATAGAAATAAGATTGTTTATTATTCATTGTTCATTAACTATTGCCCTATTCATCAACCCAAACCAAATAGGTGGCACAAGCGCAATCAACAAACTCATCGGATAACCAAATGGTAATTGCGGACTTTCATCAAAATGCCGTAACACTTGATATTTTCTACTCGCTTTGAAATGATGATCACTGTGTCTGGTGAGTTCATATAAAAAAATGCGCCCGATGGCATGGTCGCTGTTCCAAGAATGTTTGGGTAATACCGCTTCATAGCGTCCGTTGGGCAAAATTTGTCGGCGTAAACCATAATGTTCGATGTAGTTTACCGTTTCTAATAATAAAAATCCGGTGACTGCAATAGCAACAGCAACCCATACAGCCGACAAACCGAAGACAAAACCAATACCGGCTAAATACAAAAATTGATAAATTTGAAACCGAAAAAACATATTGTGCACGCTCCAAATTGAAAAGCCTCTCTGTTTCAATTGCTCTTGTTCTATGCGAAAGGCTCCTACATAACTGTCTTTGACTGAACGCCACCAAAAAGCATACAGATTTTCATTCAAACGCGCCGAAGCCGGATCGGCATCCGTTCCTACGTTTTTATGATGACCGAGATTGTGTTCAATATAAAAGTGTTGGTAAAGTGCCGGTAACAAAAGTGCTTTAGCAAAAAATTGTTCGTAGCGTGTGCTGCGGTGTCCGAGTTCATGTCCCACATTAATACCGAATGCGCCCACCATTATACCCAAATTAAAAATTAAGCCTATCGTTTCTAATTGCGTTAGTGGTGTAAATGCAAATTTATAAAATGCGTAAAATAAAATACCGTACAAGATCGGTACATGAGCGTAGAGCAAAAAATCGAAATAACGTGCGTGTGTTCTATTGTCTTCTTGCTCCTGCGGAAAATTATAGGTACTTTTCGGTAAAAACAATTCTAACAAAGGCAAAATACCGAAAGCTAAATAAGCATATCCGAATGACCATACGCCGCCAAAATATAAACCGGCAACAGCGGATATAGGACCAAGATAAGCTAATAAATACTTTCCATCGCGCATAATAAGTAGTATTAAGGCACAATAACTTTATTCAGAATTTGTTGTATAATTTCTTCACTCGTAACGTTCTCTGCTTCCGCTTCGTAAGTTAAACCGATACGGTGACGCAAGACATCGTTGCACAAAGCACGCACATCTTCGGGAATAACATATCCGCGACCGCGCAAAAATGCCAACGATTTTGCCGTACTCGCCAAAGCGATACTTGCTCGCGGACTTGCTCCATACTCAATTAAATTTTTAAGTTTTATTAAACCTACATCTTGAGGTTTGCGCGTAGCAAAAACAATGTCGAGAATATACTGCTCAATTTTTTCGTCCATATACACACGCGACACGACTTCACGAGCTTTTAAAATTTCTGAAATGGTAGCGACTTGCGTTACTTTTTCCGGTTCCGATTGCAGTTGTTGTCTAATAATGGCGCGTTCTTCTTCTTTCGTCGGATAATCAATTTTTACTTTCAACATGAAGCGATCGGATTGTGCTTCCGGCAACGGATAAGTACCTTCTTGGTCAATCGGATTTTGTGTCGCTAAAACTAAAAACGGCTCATCAAGTTTGTAACTCGTATCGCCAATCGTGACTTGGCGTTCTTGCATTGCTTCAAGCAATGCCGATTGTACTTTTGCCGGTGCGCGATTAATTTCATCCGCTAAAATAAAATTGGCAAATATCGGTCCTTTTTTTACGGCGAAAGCGGCTTGTGCCGGATTATAAATCATAGTACCGATAATATCTGCGGGTAATAAATCGGGCGTAAATTGTATGCGTTGATAGTGCGCATTAATAGTTTGCGCTAAAGTTTTTATCGCCAAAGTTTTTGCCAAACCCGGCATGCCTTCGAGCAAAATATGTCCTTTCGATAATAAACCAATCATCAATTTTTCAAGCATATTGCTTTGCCCGATGATGACTTTAGAAGTTTCAGTTTGTATGCGTTCCGTAAAACGACTTGCAATGTAAATTTCGTGGCTTAATGCTTCGATATCTGCGTAAGAGGTCATTCTTATTTAGTTCCGTTTGTAAATTTTTTTGCAAAATTATAAAAATTTATTGAAAGCATTTTAGTTTATATGAAACTACTCGGGTTCTTTTTTTTTAATCGGAAAATAAATTTATTGTAACCGAATTTAATAAGCTTACCGTCAGCGAAAAAGTGAATGTATTCATCCGGTACTTTAGTTTAGTATAAAACATGGAAAGGTTTTGGAAAAAACAAGCGAAGAAATAATACAAAACAAAGTGAAATCTTTTATTATCGAGATAGAGGAACGAAATGAAACCGTATTAATGGAAGTATTGCGTCGTTTTGCCGTGAGCGTTCAGCCGGCAAAGTCGGATGTGGGAAAAAAAGTAAAGTAAAACCAAAAACTGTTGCTCATTTTCTTGAAATAAGCCAAGCTATCGGTAATTGGAATGAAGAGGATATTTCCAAAATAATGGACATTCACAACCAATTAAATCAAATTCACCCCGCTTCATGGTAATTGACGCGAGTATTTTTATTGATCATTTGAGAAAAACTAATCGTTCACATACTTATTTCGCTCAAATTCCGCCGCAAACACAACTCTATGTATCGGCTGTTACGGTTTACGAACTTTTGGCAGGTACTACCCATGCGAATAAAATTCGAGATGCCAACTTACTGTTGTCTGCTACTACGATTTTACCAATTGATGAAAACGTTGCTGTCATAGCAGCTCAACTTTACCAACAAATGAAAAGCAATTCTATTGGTTTAGCCGACACACTTATTGCTGCTACTGCTTTACACTATAATTTACTCATAAAAACACTGAATGAGAAACATTTTTCGAGAGTGGCGGGGTTAGCGGTGCTTTGAGTTTTTTTAATCTCTCACTATTATGATGGCTTTTATTTTTGTTCAAAAATAGGGAAAGGTTAACGAAAAAACAAGTTGGCGGATAAAACTTTTATAACGTCTCTGCTTTGTAAATTTTGTGATTTATTTTGAAATTTTATGTTGTTGGTGTGAAAATAATTTATTTTTTTGGAGAAATGAAATTTTGAAAGGTTTCTCTATAATATGAGTAAGCTTCATAAGCGAGAAGAATTTATTGATTTGCGAAAAACTGTAATTAAAAAATAATTTAGTTAATCAAAATAATATTAAAAAGATTTCAATTCGTATATTAAACTCTAAATTTGTGATTAAATATATTTCAGAAAAATTTCATTTTCATTTTCATTTTCATTTTCATTTTCATTTTCATTTTCATTAAAATTTTCCTATTTAAATGGCACGAAAGAAACAAAATAGTAATTTACCAACTTTCATTGAATTAATAATTCCTACTGTCAAAGCTTTATTGCAGCTCGGAGGTTCAGGAAGCGTTGAAGAAATAAATAGTAAGGTTTATGAAATAGCTGAACTTAGCGATGAGATTTTGCAAATTCCACATGGAGACGAGGGTACAATGATAGAGATTGATTATCGCCTTGCATGGAGTAGAACTTATCTGAAAAAGTTTGGATTACTCGAAAATTCTTCACGAGGTATTTGGGCTTTGTCAAAATCAGATATTAAAATCTCTGAAATTGATCCGAATGAAATTGTCAGAGCTGCGAGAGAGCAAGCTAAGCTATCTCAACCCAAAACCAAAGTTTCTGAAACTGAAACTATTGAATTAGAACAAGTATTTACACATGAAGTCGATAAAACTGAAGAATGGAAAGAAAAATTACTAAATATTCTCTACGATATTCCTCCAACTGCTTTTGAAAGATTAGCTCAAAGAATATTAAGAGAAAGTGGTTTTTTTCAGGTTGAAGTGACTGGCAAAACAAATGACGGAGGTATTGATGGTAAAGGCATAATTCGAGTTAGTGGTCTTTTAAGCTTCCACGTAATATTTCAGTGTAAACGTTATCGGGGCTCGGTAACACCGAGCCAAATTCGCGATTTTAGGGGTGCTATGCAAGGCAGAGCAGACAAAGGTCTTTTCATTACAACAGGGAATTTTACAAAAGAAGCAACAAGAGAAGCAACTCGTGATGGCGCACCTCCAATTGACCTTATTGATGGAGAATTATTATGCGAAAAATTGAAAGAATTAAAATTAGGAATAGATATAAAACAGACTGAGACAGTAGAAATCAAAACCGAATGGTTTAAGAATTTGTGAGCCCTTAATGTAGTGCGAAATGAAAATCCTTAATAAACACTTCTAAGGTTTCCTTACCCTGAAACACATTACTTGGATCACACGCCATAAATTAAAACTCAAAAGCCTTGCAAAAAAAATTTGCAAGGCTTTTTTTACGCTCAGCCGAAAAGTTTTTTTTTGTAAAAAACTTAATTATGAGTGCAATCGTGAGTAAAGGACAAGATTTTATTTTAACCATTCCTAAATCTTTGATTTCCGAAAAAGAAATTCAAAAAATTTTAGATTTACCGGCATTTTATGAATCGGTAAAAAATAGTACCATGACCGAAAACAAAGCATGGATACTTTCGGAAGAAATCAAAGAAGAATGGTGGCAGAAACACAAAAATCAAATTTTGGCTAAAATCGGTTGAGAATGAAAATAATTGTGGATACTAATATCATCTTCTCGGCTTTGTTGCGAGAAGAAAACCGATATGCCAATACGCTCATTAAAAACGAATTGAACCATAATTTTTATGCCGCCGGCAAACAGTTTGTAATTAAAAAACAAAAACCCCGCTCATACCGTTTTAAAAATCAAAAAACCTTACAAAAAAAATTTGCAAAGCTTTTTTTACGATTACCCGAAAATTGTATGTCTGTCTAATTAATTTTCAAAGCTACTTCATCTCCACCACCTTCACACGTTTCCCGCTGCTCAAATAATATCTGATAATTTTATTTGCCTCCGCACTGCTCGGATACTGTTTTATCGCTTCCAATAATTCTTCTTGGCTTTGTGCGTCTTCAGTATTAATAGTGCCGTAACCGAAATAATTACCGTTGCGCACCAACACCACTATTTTTTCATCAGGCGATGAACCATTTTCAAAAATGAAAAAATCTTTTTCAAACAAGATACTCATGCGTTGCGCAGCTTCCATTGCGCGCGCATTGTAATCTTCGGCAGATTCTTTTTGTATGCACGCGCCTTTACACTGTCCGATTTGATGATTGAAACACGCTTTTTCTATTGCTTCAATATCCATTAATTTTTCGCAGAGTTCAAATTGTTGCGTTACGGCGCGTAAATAACCTTTTGCTTCGTGTATTTTTTTAAATTCGCGCAGCACGACATTTTTTCTCCTGATTTCGGGCGTTGTTTTTACTGCGTGAAAACGCAGATAATTATTTGCGTCGTTGAAAGCATAAACGCCGAACGGAAAATGCGTGGCGCGTTGTGCTTTATTAATTTTAGGTTTGTGACGTTTTATTTCTCTGTCTTCGAGTAACAATGCGATAAGTTCGCTGCCGGTTTCTTCGTAATCAATACTTCTCACGGCGTTTTGAAGTTCTAAACCTTTTTTGGTACGGTCGGCAAAATGTTCGGTGATGCGTTTTTTTATGTTGATACTTTTGCCGATATAAATAATTTCATTATTTTTATCTCTGAAATAATAAACGCCGGTGGTTTCCGGTAATTTATCGAGTTGCTCGAACGTAAAACCTTTCGGCAATTGCGTTTCTTTAAAACCTTGTTGAACGAAATCTAAATCACCGTCTTGTTCGTCGTGTGCATCAATTATTTTTTTGAAAATGACGGCAGTAGCTGCCGCATCTGCCATAGCACGGTGTCTGTCCGTAACTTTTATGCCGAAATGTTTGATAAGATTGCCGAGTGCATAAGATTTTAAACCGGGAAAAGTTTTGCGCGATAGCTTGACGGTACATAATTTGCGACGGATAAAAGTAAATCCGAGCCGCCTAAATTCTTCCTGAATGAAAGAGTAATCGAACTGGACGTTGTGTGCGACAAAAATCGCACCTTCGGTTATTTCAACAATTTTTTTGGCGACTTCATAAAATTTCGGAGCTGTCGCCACCATTTTATCATCAATGCCGGTGATACTCGTGATTTGATAAGAAATAGAGCGTTCCGGATTGAGCAGCGTTTCGTAAGTTTCAATTATTTTTTCGCCATCATGCAATATGACTGCAATTTCAGTAATTTTTTCACGATTGGCGTACATACCGGTCGTTTCAATATCTATGATAGCGTACAATTTTTTTTTCATCTTTTAATCTTAGCTTTAAGCTATGAGCATTCAGCTATGAGATTGCTAATTTACCGAACTCATAGCTCAACGCTCATAGCTCGAAGCTCATAACTCTTTTTTATGTCTGCAAAATTACTCTTTTCGTTCCTATTTACCATTATTTGTTTTATAAAATCTCCACTTTTGGCACAAAATATAAACAAAAACTTTCAAAATAATAAAATTACTGTCGGAGCGGAACGCCTAAAATTTTATTTACCCAAACTGCGCGGTAAAAATGTCGGCTTGGTTATTAATCAAACATCGGTGGTCGGAAAAAACAATATTTTTTTGGTGGATACGCTGCTCGCACTCGGAATAAAAGTGACGGCAATTTTTGCACCCGAACACGGTTTCAGAGGGAAAGCCGATGCGGGTGAACATTTTGAAAATAATGTGGATGAAAGAACGGGCGTAAAAGTTGTTTCCATTTACGGAAAAAAATACGCACCGGACAGCAGCGATTTAAAAAACATAGACGTGTTGATTTTTGATATTCAAGATGTCGGCACGCGCTTTTATACTTTTATTTCTACGTTACAATACGTGATGGAATCAGCTGCCATTAATAAAAAACCTATGATTATTTTAGATCGCCCGAATCCGAACGGACATTA
>JAYTIA010000724.1:0-7384 GCA_043732145.1 Saprospiraceae bacterium | reverse complement strand
TTTACCGTTCACGATTTCTTTTGAGCCGACTACTGCTTGTAATTTGCGCTGCCCGGAATGTCCAAGTGGATTGCGGGCTTTTACACGTCCGACAGGTAATTTGAAAGAAAATTTTTTCAGAGAAACGATTGATGCGATGTACAAAGAGTTGATGTATCTCATTTTTTATTTTCAAGGCGAACCCTACATTAATCCGAAATTTTTAGAAATGGTCGAATATGCACATCAAAAAGGTATTTACACGATTACTTCTACCAACGGACATTTTTTAAATGATGCCAACGCCAAAAAAACAATTGAAAGTGGTCTTGACAGATTAATTATTTCTGTGGATGGCGCGACGCAAGAAACCTATGCGAGTTATAGAATTGAAGGTAAATTGGAATCGGTGTTGCAAGGTGCGCGTAATATTGTGAAATGGAAAAAAGAATTAAACTCGACGACACCACATATCATTTTTCAAATGCTCGTCGTAAAACCCAACGAACATGAAATTGACAGGATTTATGAATTGGCGAAAGAAATCGGCATTGATGAAGTGAAATTAAAAACGGCGCAAGTTTATGAATATGAAAACGGCAACGATTTAATTCCTACAATAGAAAAATATGCGCGTTACAAAAAAAATGTGAACGGCAAATGGACTTTGAAAACAAAATTAGTGAATCATTGCTGGAAACTTTGGCATTCGTGTGTCATTACTTGGGATGGTTTGGTCGTGCCGTGTTGTTTTGATAAAGACGCGCAACACCGTCTCGGTGATTTAAAAAAATCCGATTTCAAAACCGTTTGGTACAGCGATACTTATTTGCAATTTAGAAAATCGCTTTTGAAAGGTCGCAGCGAGATAGATATTTGCGCGAATTGCAGTGAGGGTTGTAAGGTTTGGGCGTGATTTAATTAAGAACTAAACTATATGCACTTTGTGTAGAATTTTATGCGCTTAGTGTTTAAACTTTGTGTGGTTAGTTGGATTTGGGTATATTTTAGTAATAATCAAATTATTTTTTTTTGAATGAATGAAACTTTTTTACCTTTACGAGTATAAAGTTTATGTAGTAATTTTGCAGCTTACCATTGAGCATAACTTATTCATCATTAGTTAAATAATTACATTGCAGGAAAATTTAGACCATTTTGATATTATTGACACGCAGCAAAAATTAAGTGTGTTTTACGAATTGAATAAAAATGCCGCGTGGATGGCATTTGATACGGAGTTTATCGGCGAGAAGCGTTTCGATACTTTGTTGTGTCTGATTCAAGTGGCGACCGACAAAGGTTTTTTTATCATTGACCCGATTGTGTTGGAAGATTTCGGTTTGTTTTTCGATTTAATCGAAGATCCTAAAATTTTAAAAATTACCCACGCCGGCGAAAATGATTATCGTATTTTGGCGCAAAATTGGGGAGTCGTGCCGCAAAACATTTTTGATACACAATTAGCAGCCGGTTTTATCAATTATAATTATCCGATTTCATATTCAAAATTGGTGGAAAAAGAACTGGGCGCAGAAATAAATAAATCTTATGCGGCGACAAATTGGGATATGCGCCCGTTGAAAATAAAACAGTTAGAATATGCACTTACCGATGTGGTGCATCTATATGATTTGTATGCTAATCTAAAAGAAAAATTAACGGCGGCCGGGAGATACAATTGGGTATTGCAAGAATTGAAAAGTTGGCAAGTTTTTGAAAACTACGAGCGCGACCCGTATAAAGATGTCATCACCGGTTCTTTGATTCAAGGATTGAACAAACGCAAACAAATTTTGCTATTGCGTTTGCACCGTTGGCGTTTTGAAGAAGCCAAACGTTTAAATTGTGCAAAAGAAAATGTGCTGCCCTTGAAACACATTGCACCGATTGTACGTGGTATAGATGAAGGAAAACACGTATTGTTGGACAGCCGCATTATCTCGAACAGAATCATCGAACAACATTGGGAAACTTTTAAAGCACTTTACAATCGAAAGCCCGATGAAGAAGAATTGGAATTATTAACTAAAGTAAGTCAAGTGCCCAAAGAAGATCCGATAAGAGATGTATCTTTGGAATTGATTCACTCTTTGATTAAATACGAAAGTATAACGCACGGCATTGCGCCGCAATTGGTTTTGAATAAATCGGATATTAATAATTTAGAGCCGGAAGAAATTATTTCCACTCAAATAGGTGATGATTGGCGTGCCGAATTTTTGGGTAAAACTTTAATATCGTGGCTCAACGCACGAAAACAATTGAACATAAATACCGTTGAAGATAAAATTATTCTTTCAAATTAGTTATTAGTTATCCGTTATCCGTTACTCGTTACTCGTTACTCGTTACTTTTAAGCGAATAACGAGTAACAGATAACAGATAACGGATAACGGATAACGGATAACAACTAAGTAATGAAATATTTCTCACCCCTATTGTTCTGTTTATTTTTCTGTGTCGCAGCAATAGCTCAACCGGCAAACGATAAATGTGCGGGTGCTATTCCTTTAACGTTGACACCGTTGGGTGGCGTTTGTCCGAGTACAATCTATACAAATATTGCTGCAACAGATGCTACCGGCGGAATTAATTCGCCGAACGGTGCTTGTTTCAACGGATTGAAAGCATTTAAAGATGTTTGGTTTACTTTCACGACCGGCAATACCGGCTATCAAAATTATCGGTTCGATGTAAAAGGAACGAATACTTCCGACAGCATTGTGCGTCCACAAATTGCATTATATTACGGCGATTGCAATGTCGGTTTGTTTCAAGATTATTGTCAACCACAACCCGCCGGCGTTATTTCAAATTCGATACGTTTAGATGCCGGCAATATGCGTCCTAATACAACTTATTATGTACAAGTTGCGAGTTTTCAATCAACTGATATCGGTGGAAAATTTACGTTGTGCGTCAAACCTTTTGAACCGATTTATAATTTAACACTTGCACCGCAAAATTCTTCGGCGTATGAAGGTGTTTTATACGATTCAGGCGGACCTTTAGGTAATTACGGCAACAATGAATCGGCTACTGCAACTACGATTCCAAACGCAAATAATTATACTTTCGATATTCAACCGACAAGTGCAGGTTGTATCGAAATCACAATTGATAGTTTAAGTACTGAACCAAACACCGATATTTTGACGATTTTTGACGGCAGAACGGGTGCTGTGTTGGATAAATTAAGCGGTTCGAACAACCGTCGCATTCAGTTTCAAGCGAGTACGAGTTGGGTGAAAGTGCAATTCCGGTCGGATAATTCTGTCAACGGACGCGGTTTTAAATTATCTTGGCGCGGCTTAACTTCTTGTAATGCGCCTAAAGCCACATCATGTGCTGCTCCGGAAATTATACCTTCTTTACCTTTCAATCGCAATTTAGTCAGTACGTGTAACGATGCTTTGGGCAGTGTTTCCCAAACGCCCTGCAAAAGTACAAGCACGACATCAACAAGATTTATAGAAGGCAAAGACCACGTTTATAAATTCAAATCTATAAGCGGACAATGCGTGCGCGTCGTCATCAACGGTATTCCGACTTCAACTTTTGCAAGTTTGGCAACACAAACCGGTGCGAATGTCGGCATTTATCGCGGTTGTCCCGAAGATCCGGCGAGTGTGTGTGTGGCACAAGGTAAACCTATTTTCGGTACAGATTCTATCGTTATAAGAAATGCAAGTCTGGAAGTTCCCGGCGATTATTATGTAGTAGTAGGCAGAAAAGAGTCTTGTATGCCTTACAATATTTTAATCGAATCGGTAACGTGTTTAAATGTTTTACCGAATGCCGGTTTTTGTGATCGCGCATTAGCTGTTAATGATTGTTCGAATAAAGCACCGGCAAATATTATTTTAGATTTGTCCGGCGGCGGCGATTCAACTTTTATGATTTTCACGGATAAAGTAGCCGGTACAACGGCATCGCCGAATACAGGTTGTATTGAAAGTTTTGGAGGTATTCCGCCGCATTACAATTTTGTTTTCATGTATTTTAAAGCACAAGCGGACGGAAAATTTGGTTTCAATCTCGCGCCGCTTGTTACAGATCCACTTTCCGATGTGGACTTTAATGTTTACGGACCTATTGACAATCAGACGGATATTTGTAAATACGTAAAAACCAACCCACCGGTGCGCAGCAGTTATGGTCACGAAAGATTAGCTGTTCAAAATCAAAGTACAGGTTTAGCGGCGCAGTACACTAATATATTCGGGCAAAAAGTTACGCCCGTTGATGTGTGCGAATACAACGACGGCGACGGGTATTTATCGCTATTGGATGTGAAGAAAGATAAATTTTATGTGGTTTGGATAAATGATTATCAAGGTGTCATCGGTACAAACGGTGTGCGTTTAAGTTTTGACGGTACCAGTGATGGTGTTTTAGATGCCGTAAACGACCCACTAAGAAATTTTACGGTCAGTAATGATACTTTTTTATGTCCGGGAAGTAAAACAACGCTTGTCGCAAAAGGCGGAGTCGCTTATCGTTGGACACCTGTAAACGGATTAAGTGATACGCTTTCAGCAAATCCGATTGCAAATCCGGCAACGACTACAAATTATACCGTAAAAATTCAAGGCACTTGTCGCGTTGTGCCTAAAAATGTGAAGGTTACGCGCTTTGCAGTGAATGAATTGCCGAATCAAACCGTTTGTAAAGGACAAAAATTACAATTTACTGCCGGCGACAGCCTGCCTGCATCAAGTGGAGCCGTTTGGGTTTGGACTTCAGCTTCAAATAATTTATCGGAATTAAGTTGTACGAATTGCCCGAATCCGATTTTTACAGCAACGAATACGACGGGAATACCGGAAACGCATACGTTCACGGCAGCGTTGATTTGTCCAAATTGTAATTTAACAAAATCGTTTACGGTCATCGTTAATCCGGGACAAGTTGCAAAATATGAAGTGATTACTTCGCCGAAAATTGCAAGAGACACGAATATATGTATCGGTTCTTCACTCAATTTATTAAAACCGGGTTTTGATAATACAGCGATATATACTTGGAATCAAGGTTTGATAGGCAACAATCCGAATGTTTCTCCTGCTGCCGGACTTACAAAATATTATGTGACCGTGACAGGCGGCACAGGCGGTTGTATTGCTTCTTCGTTCGATAGTATTTTGGTGCGCGTCTTCACGCCACCGGTATTAAACGGCATTGCCGATACGACACTTTGCAGAGATGCATCATTGGTTTTGGGTAATTCGGCGATTGAACCTCAAACAATTTATCAATGGACATCGACCGGCGGCATAAGCGGTTTAGATAAATCTGATGTACCTAATCCGACTTTAAAAGTTCAACCGAATAAATTAACTTATATTCTTACAGCAACTAACGCAGGTAATTGCGTCTCAAAAGATACAGTTATTGTAACGGGTATTGATTTAACGTTGAAAATAAGCGTCGCCGATTCTACTAAATTGTGTCGCGGCAATTCGATTAATTTAGCGGCATTAAGTATAAACAAAGACAGTTTAGTCGTGAAATGGCGCGCAGATAAAGATTTTACGATTACCGATTCATCGAAATCAATTACAGTATCGCCGATCCGTCCGACAAAATACTACGCCAATATATCAAAATCGGTTTGTACACGGAATGATTCTATAACCATTTTAGTTGATTCATTGCCTTTCAATAGAGATATTTTACCAAGAAATCCGGATACAACAGTTTGCAAAAGTGCCATTGTCATTTTGCGTTCATTACCGGCATATGAAGCCGTATTGTTTCCGAATATTAAATTCAAATGGTCGCCGCCGCAAGGTTTTCAAACGCCGGACAGTTTGTACGAAATGGTTATTCAAGCCGATACAACACAAACTTATAAGCGCGTAGCGACTAACGGTGTTTGCACGGCTACTGATACGGTGCGTGTTAAGGTCGATACGATTCCGACAATAACTTTATCGCCGAGCGATACAACTATTTGTTCAAGCGGTAGCATCTCCGTCACTATTGTTGCAACGGTAACACCGACGACTATTACAGATATAAAATGGAAAGACCCGCAAGGACAAGAGATGAAAGAAAATGCGGGTAAAAAATCCATTACGGTTTCTACACCCGGTACATATACAGCTATAGCATCTAACGGACAATGCCCGAACACAGCTAAGGCTACAATAAAAGTAGTCGGTTCTCCGAGTGTAAGTTTCCCGAATCCGGCAGTAATTTGTCCGCCGAATGGTACTTTGGTTCTAAATAATGCACCACCGGATCCGAATGTGACGTACAGTTGGACCGGTCCAAGTAATTTCACAAGTTCAATCTCAAATCCGATTATAGGTTATGCCAATCCGGGTACTTATACCGTAAACTTAAAAAGTTCCAATGGTTGCAGTCAAACGCAATCCGTAAATGTTGTTGCGGCAACAGCTTCATTACCGGTTATTCCGGACGTAAGTATTTGCGGTGGAACGCCTGTTACATTAACGGCAGCCGGTACAACGAATACATCCGGTTCTTATAAATGGAGTACCGGTGAAACATCAGCGAGTATTACCGTTCCGACAGTTAGTTCCGGCATTTATACTGTCAGTTATAGTTTCGGCAATAATTGTACACCGCTGACACAATCCGTGAAAGTTACGGTGTTGCCGGGCTTTACGGTGCGTATTTCGCCGGACAGTTTGCGTTTTGCTTTACTCGATCAAGGTACTACTGTCAATTTGAATACGCTTTTAGTGGGCACTTACACAAACCCGACTTATACTTGGACAGTCGGCGGCAACACGGTTGGGACAGATGCAAGCATCAGTACAAAAGTTTTAAGCGACAGTGCTTACACAATAAATGTTGTTTCTTCAACAGGTTGTAAAGCAACAGCGAGTTTAAATATCATGGTGCGTTATCCGAATTTTGATGTGCCGAATGCTTTTACGCCGAACGGTGATACGATTAATTCAAATTTCAATATCGTTTTCAATTCAAAATCCGGCGTACTGCCCAATGATGCGCATCCAAGATTATGGAAAGGAAATATCTCAATTGAATCGCTGCAAGTATTCAGCCGTTGGGGAACGCAATTATATGCCGAAACGAATGTTGCAACGCTCAACAGTACAACGTACAAAGGTTGGGACGGCACAAACGCCGGCACCGATTTACCTTCCGATGTTTATGTTTATTTATTTAAATTGCGTATGCCGGACGGCTCTTTAAAAAATGTGAGCGGTGAATTGAATTTGATTCGGTAAATCAGGTTAACGATTTACGATTTTAGGTTTGGATTTACGATTTGAAAATCTTTTTTGAAAATCTTTTTTGAAAATCTTTTTTTCAAATTCTTTTGGTTCTCTGACAATTCTAATGGAGGCAATAAAATTCAGTACATTTGTCGCATGAATATTAACGCAATTTACGAGCAACTAT
>JAYTIA010000723.1:0-19364 GCA_043732145.1 Saprospiraceae bacterium | reverse complement strand
TCTACTGCGGCAGAAACTTTGAATTGGACACCGGTATCTTACCAAATTCAACGTTTTTTGGAATATCTACCGCACTTTGTTACCGCAGTTATTATTCTTATTGTCGGCTGGTACTTCGCTTCTGTTATCCGCGATTTTTTGCGTCGCTCGATGGGTTCGCTCGGCATCAGTGCCGGAAGGGTTTTAAGCACTGCTATTTATTATTTGCTGTTTATCATGATTGCGCTCACCGCCCTCGAACAAGCCAAAGTTGATACGCGCATTTTATCTACCAATTTATTAATTATCATCAGTGCCGTGATGTTGGCGGCAGCCATATCTTATGGTTTTGCGGCGCGTGATGTCCTATCCAATATTTTAGCCGGCTTTTTTAACAAACGTATTTTTCAAAAAGGCATGACAATTGAAGTAGAAGGCGTACGCGGTGTCATCGTGGAAGTTACAAACATTTCCGTCACGCTTCAAGTAACAGACACTGAACGCGTAGTGATACCTTCACAAACTTTGTTAAATAATAAAGTAAAAATTATAAATTAGTTGGTTGATCGGTTAGTTGGTCAGTTAGTCTTAGATTGAACCAACCACCAACTGACCAACCGACTAACCGACTTAAACATCTATGAGAGGAATAATTTTAGCCGGTGGTCTCGGAACGCGTTTATATCCGTTGACTTTAGCCGTGAGTAAACAAATGATGCCGGTGTATGATAAGCCGATGATTTATTATCCTTTAAGTACACTTATGCAAGCCGGCATCAGAGAAATATTAATTATTTCTACACCTTATGATTTGCCGCATTTCAAAAAACTTTTTGGTTCCGGTGAAGATATCGGTGTAGATTTTAATTATAAAGTGCAAGAAGTACCGAATGGTTTAGCGCAGGCTTTTGTTTTGGGCGAAAAATTTATCGGACAAGATGATGTCGCACTTATTCTCGGCGATAATATTTTTTACGGCGCCGGATTAAGCGAACTCATGCAAGCCTCGAATAAACCTACCGGCGGTGTTGTCTTTGCTTATCAAGTTGCAGATCCGGAACGTTACGGTGTTGTGGCTTTTGATAAAAATAATGTAGCGATTTCAATTGAAGAAAAACCCGAAAAACCTAAATCGAATTTTGCGGTACCAGGTTTATATTTTTATGATAATTCTGTCATTGAAGTGGCGAAAAATTTAAAACCTTCACCACGTGGCGAATTTGAAATTACGGACGTTAATAAATATTATCTCGAGAAAGGTTTGCTGAAAGTCGGCGTACTTGGTCGCGGAACAGCTTGGTTAGATACAGGTACCCACGAATCATTGTTACATGCCGGTCAATTTATTCAAACAATTGAAGCGCGACAAGGTTTAAAAATCGGTTGTATCGAAGAAATCGCGTGGCAAATGGGTTTTATTAACGACGAACAATTTGAAAAACTCGGGCATAAATACATCAAAAGCGGTTACGGAGAATATCTTTTGAGATTATTGGGTCGTTGATGCGTTATCCGTTAATCGTTATCCGTTTTTTCGATTGACGGATAACGCAAATGGATCAACAATTAACCGATAATAAACATATAATTAAAAATTTGAAAATAAAAGCTGTCAATATCACAAACTTAACGGATGCACGCTATTTCGCCGCACAAGGCGTCACTTATATGCACTTCGATTTCAGAGAAACATCTCCCGCGTATATTTCGCCGATGCAAGCAATTGCAATTATAGATTGGATTGATGGCGTAAATTTTATCGGTCAATGGGATACCGACGATATAGTATTGCTGAATCGATTTTTGACCAACACGTCAATAAAAGCGGTGCAAATCGAAGAAAATTTTCCTGTTGAGGATATTACGTCCATTGCTGTTGAAACCATTTTTAGAAAAATTTTGATAGATGAACGCACCACGTTGCATACATTGCAACAACGAATAGAAAAGTATGTGGGTGAAAAAAAAGTTGTACAGGAAATTTTTGCAACACACGATACCATTGAAAATTTATTACTTTATAATAAAAAAATAATTTTTGAAGACTTTATTAGTCTTACCGAACGTTTTCTAATCTCTCTCAATATATCCTTTAACGCAAATGATTTGCAGCAACTAATACCGCTCAATTTATTCGCGCTCTGTTTATACGGCGGCGTGGAGGAACAAGTCGGTATAAAATCCTATGATGTCTTAGACGAAATTTTTGAAAAAATCGGCTAAGGAATGAGAAAGAAATAAGTTCAATCGTTAGACTTATTTCTTTCTCGTTCCTTAGCGTTAAAATGTCTTTTTTTTTCAATTATGTGTTAAATTCTGTGCAAAGTATTTTATTCTGACTATCTTTATTGGGTATTTCTCACTGTACATATTTTAAAGATGAAAAAATTAATAATTTTTATTACGCTGTATGTTTCTTCGTTGGCACTGAACGCTCAAACTTCCGCTAACGAAACACAACTATTTACCGCACCGAGTTCAGGTTCTTTTCTCAATAAATTTGAGAACAGAGAATTGCGCATTGCCCGCAAACTTAAATTAGATCTGCCTCAGCTAAAAACTTTAGATGACATCAATGATACTTATGTAACGCAAGTGGCATCGCTATACGATAATAAAAATTTATCGAAAAAAGACAGAAAAGAACAAATCCGCGACTTGAAAAAATCGCGTCGCGTGAATTTTGAAACCATGCTTACACCAAATCAATTGCAACTATGGCAAGAGATGCGCAAAAGCAAACAGAAAAAAGTTTTTAGAAAAAAATAAAACGATTTTGGATTCCAGATTTGCAAAAAAAATCGCGTAGAGAATTTTATCTTTACGCGATTTTTTTTGCAAATCCAAATCCAAAACCTAAAATCTGCATGGTTTATATAAAACTTTGTACACTTGCCGATGCCCAAGATTTACTCGCTGTATCATTTCAAACTTTTGAAGAAGCGTTTAAAGCCGACAATAATCCCGAAAATTATGAGCTGTACGTAAAAAAAGCATTTACACTTGAGGTGATAAAAGAAGAATTAGCTTACGATAAAAATATTTTTTTCTTTCTAATGGAAAACGGGACAAGAAATATCATTGGCTATTTGAAACTGCGTTGGGACAGATCGGAAGAATTTTTTCCGAAGGCACAGGCGCTGGAGTTGCAACGCATTTACATAAAAAAAAATTATTGGAACGGTGGATACGGAAAAATGCTGCTCGATTTTACGGAAACTTATGCACGTTATAATGGATTCGATTGGCTTTGGTTAATAGTTTGGAGTGAAAATGAAAAAGGTGTTCGCTTTTATGAGCGTGAAGGCTGGGAAAAATTCGGAAGAAAAGATTTTCCCTTCGGCAATGAAATCCACCATGATTATGCCATGCGCAAAAGGTTGAAAATTGAAAATTGAAAATTTTTTAAAAAAGAAAATCGTTTTTGATACATACTTGTAGAAAACCGCAAATTAATTACTTTTGTAACTTAATTTAGTTTGTCAAAAAATCAGACTAACAGACCCCAATAGACTAATTGACTAACTGACTAAAAATATAAAAGAAATGGAAAATACAGACCCATCGTTTATTAATTCCGAAAATGCTGAAACCATTCCTCGTTTAAACGTTGAGAAAGTGCAGGGCGTTTTTGCCGGCGTAAAACAAGAATTGCAAAAAATGATTGTCGGACAAACCCATATTATTGATTTGCTTGTCGTTGCACTGCTGTGCGAAGGTCATGTTTTACTCGAAGGTGTTCCCGGCATTGCGAAAACTATGACGGCAAAATTGTTGGCAAAAACCATTCACGCACAATTTGCGCGTTTGCAATTTACGCCGGATTTAATGCCGAGCGATGTAATGGGTACGATGGTTTTCAATGCGCAAAATGCTAATTTTTCTTTTCATGCAGGGCCGATTTTCAGTAATATCGTTTTGATTGATGAAATCAATCGCGCACCTGCAAAAACACAATCCGCTTTGTTTGAAGCTATGGAAGAACGCCAAGTGACGATTGACGGCAACACATATCCGATGAAAAAACCATTTTTTGTCGTGGCGACGCAAAATCCGATTGAGCAAGAAGGTACGTATCGTTTGCCGGAAGCGCAACTCGACAGGTTTTTATTCAAAATAAATATGGAATACCCGAATCTTGAAGAAGAAAAAACAATTTTACACCGCTTTAAAAACGATTTCAGCCAGTCGCAAGCTGATGATGTAAAAACGATTTTAAACGGTACAGATATCGGCACTTGCAGAAACATTATCGAAAGCGTAAGTATTCACGATGATATTTTAAATTATATTGCAGGCATCGTCTATCAAACAAGACACAGCAGCGATTTGTATCTAGGTGCGTCACCACGCGCATCGCTCTCGATTATGAAAACTGCTAAAGCAATGGCAGCTTATCGCGGACGCGATTTCGTTACACCTGACGATGTGCAAAGTGTTTGTGTACCTGTTCTTAATCACCGTATCATTCTTACACCGGAAAGAGAAATGGAAGGCTTAACGACATCCGAAATTGTGCGCGATATTATTAAAGGCATTGATGTGCCAAGATAAGAAACGAATAATGAATAACGAACAATGAATTTATTAGAAACCGGTAAAGCACATTTTAATTTTATTGCGCATATAAATAGCACCCGCTTCAAACAAAAAAAACCGCGCAAAGAAAAATTTCTTTACACGGTTTTTTTTCTGAACTAAGACTACTTAGGAAAAGAAAAAATCGTTTTATCCATTGTCGGATTCAATTCTACTTTATCTGTTTTGAAAGTCATTACTGTTTGACCTTTAACTTTTTGTTCGACCGTGCGCGGCAACATTAAACCGCCTTCATCTTTATAGTCGCTCAAATAAGTTTCCATCGCTTGACCTTTCATAGGACCCGCACTTGCAAATGCACGCACCATAACTGGTACAAAACTTTCAGCATCGAAGTAATAAATTTTCTCGTCACCAACTTTGCGTTTCAAAGAAATTTTATAACATTTCGTGCCTTCAATTTCTTCGTTGCCTTGAAGTTCAATCGAATGACCTTTCGTTTTATAATCAATGAAATCATCTTCAAAAGCATCTTTCGCTGCCTCTTTAGTTTCGTCTTCAGTTTTTTTCACCGGTTTATTCATCGTTGCAAACGGACTTTGATTCCAAGCCACGGTACCGTCGTAAGCATCAATAAATTTTTGTCCTTGAAAATCACCTTCCGCACGCATTAAATTCGGACGCGCTTGAGTTGTCGTAAAGGGAATCGTCATACCTTGAACAATCACCGAACCGGTTTGACGCATACCATTTAATTTTTTCCACTTATCGGCACCGCCAACGGCTTTAATATATTTATCAACAATAGTGTCGGCAGTAACAGTAGCTGTTTGTGCTTGTGCCGCAAAAATAAAAAGGGAACAAGCGAATAAAAAAAACAATTTTTTCATAAAATAAATCTTGTTTGATGTGTAAGAAATTTTTTGTTTGACGAATTCAAATAATAATGACACAAATTAAAACGATAAAATCGAAGTACAAAAATTTATTAGCACAATAACGTTTTTTTAACGACGAATGTGTTGAAAAATCAGATGAAAAAATTTTTAAATTAAATAACCGCAACGCGGTTGAATATTAACAGCCCCGCGCGGAAGCGCGAAGAATAACGAGCAGAAAAAATTAACGCTGCGGTATAAACTCTTTATAATAAAATTTTTCTTTTACGACTTGATCGTCACGCCAATGTTGAATAGAAATTTCATTAAGACGAAGTGAAACACCTTTCGGAGAAGTAAAATTTATTTACATCTCAGTAAAGACCACATTATTAAGTGCATCAATCGCTTGATTTATTATTTTAATGCTTAAGTCTTTTGTACTTTCTAAAAGTTTTTTTTCATGATTTATGCAAAACTGTTTGCCGATTCTTGGAGGATCTTCGTTCTCTTGCATCGTCACATCTTCTGCGTAAAATAATTCCATGGCTTGAACAGTGTTGCCGGTTGTAACAAGTTGAAATAATTTTTTAACGCTTTGCTCTAATGTTTTCACTTAAGTCAAAATTAAGTTAACAAATCATTCTTTATTAACCTTCAATGAAAATTGTTGATTGTTGACGTTCATCACCACGTAATACATACCGGACACAAGATTACTCAAATCAATCGGCACATCATTTTGTCCGGCTGCAACACTTGTCTTAATAGTTTGCAGGACTTGTCCTTGCGTGTTGAATATTTTAATTTCCGCTTCCGAAGCTGAAGGCGCATAAATGTTCAATCGCGTATTATTTTTTGTCGGATTCGGAAAAAGTTTCGCTATTGTTTGTCCGACGATTGTTGCCGATTTTATGCTTGAAAAAGAAAAACTGCCGTCTCTGTCTAACATTTTTAAACGATAGTAATATAATTGTCCGGCTTGAACTTGAAAGTCGTTATATACATAATCACCCGCACCTTTGCCTTTCACTTCTGCAGCTGCAGAAAAATTTTGCGCATCTGTACCGCGTTGCAATTCAAAACCCGAAAAATTTATTTCATTCGCCGTTTGCCAATTCAAAACGATATTATCTTTTTGCGGTTTGGCGGAGAAATCGAGGAGGGTGAGTGGTAAAACTATATTTGATGAAACGCTGCACGAGTAAGTAGCAGGGATACTGTTATCCGCATTGTCAAGTTTAAAAACGCCACCGTTACCATTACAAGCCAAATTATCTAAAGCGCCACCTGTTTGAGATGGTGAAACATCGAACTGAACGGAACAAACCAAACGTGGCGTTTCAGTAACAATACGCGACGGTAAAGTATGATCGCCGAACCCTTGAATATTAATAGCTAAGTTAGTTCCAAATGTGCCAACCGTACCTCCCATGCCGCTCGCAATTCTAACCTGATTGTGCAAATAAGTAGTATTGTATGAAAAATAAAAATCTGCATTATCAATGGCTATACTGCCACTACCCGGAGAAGTTTGTATATTAACATCAAAAGTAAGTTTTGAATTAGTTGCGACTTTATTAGTTATCGTAACTATAAAATCTTGCGCCGCAATAGGTTTCGCAAAAAGGAAAGAACAAATAATAGATAAAAGCAGTATTTTTTTCATGTTTTAATTGTATTTTATTTTTTTTTCGAGTAAAAGTAGTATTTAAAAACTAAATGAACCATTAAAATGAAGATGTTTTATTTCTATTATTCCACGCATGACTTCTATCTGTTGCATCAACGACACCGTTCATACTAAAATCATTATAAATGTATCCGGTTTTATTTCTATTGTTCCAAGTCGTGCTTCTGTCGGTGGCGTTGATAGTGCCGTTGACATCGGCATCACCGGCGTACATCATGTAAACACCCGATACATTATTGAGAGCATTGGTACCGAAAACTGCTGTACTATTATCCGTAAAATTTAATGTAAAAATTGTATTTGACAGACCTGATGTATTCATGGTTCTGAAACCCAGATGATTGCGGTGTTTAATGGCGATATAATAATTGTCGGCATCAACACCGGTAAATAATACCGGTGAAACACCATCTGTTTCTACAATGTCGCCGTCGCTCTGTAGTAGTGCATTGCGCGTATAAAGTATTGTGGTCGGACTGTTTTTATCGCGCAATTCAACTTTAACCCAATCAACAATGGCATTATTACCTGTGACGGATAAAACAGTTGCGTTGAACGTTTCCGTTCCGCCATAAGGATTTGTTGTCGGAATATATCCGCCGGAGCGCAAACCGTCAATCATCAAGCCGGTTGAAGCATTATAAGGTCCTTGTAAAAAAACTTTTAATGCTACTTTAACTATGTTTAAATTAATTTGACTTTCATAAGCACCCATATCTTTTATACCTCCAAAAATTGGATTACCTAAAATATCAGTTGTCGGTGCGTCGGTGTTTGTGCCGGCATTATAAGCCGAACTATTATAACTCAATTGCAAACCGTCATCTGTTGTTCCCCAAATACCATCACTTCCAATTGCGTTAGCTGCATTTTTAAACAGCGGGTCGGCGTTCAAATTTCCGATACCCGAAAATCCGCCTTGAATAATGGAGTAAGTGACAATATCATTTTTCAAACCGTCAGCATTGGAATTGCTAAACGAAATACAGTTCGTTATCGTCGCATTTGAGAGCGGGTCGTTATTGAAAAGTCCGTCGGAATTGCCGTTGAAAACACAATTAATAATAGTTGGTGCCGAAGATTCGTAAAATATAGCGCCACCTTGTATAGCCATGTTGCTTGAAAATACGCAATTAGTAATACTTGGAGAACTGTATTGATTATACACAGCTCCTCCGGTACCTGTACATGTATTATTTGAAAAGAAACAATTCGTAATAGTAGGTGCGGAAGCATTAAAATTATAAAAACCTCCTCCTTGCACTGAAGCTGCATTATTAATAAAAACACAATTGGTAATAGTTGGAGAAGAGTTGTAAGAATTATACATACCCCCCCCCAATCCTGCATCTATATTTACTGCTTCTACAATTAAAGATGTAGATCCGTTAGCTTTCCCGCCGGTAACAGTAAAACCATCTAAAACTGTCGTATTATCATCGTTAACAGACACAACAACATGATAGGCATTTGCACCATCTAAAATTGTTTTGTTTGTTTTATAATTACGTTGTGCAAGTGCCGTTTCAGTGCCGGCAAAACCGCCGTACAGTTTTATGCCATTTTTCAGATGAAAAGTTTTATCGCGCACATCCGTCGGTGAAGTATTTCCGAACGGGTCTTGTGTCGGATTGTAGGTGCCGGCTGCCACCCAAATTTCCGTAATACCGCACGCATTATCCAAAGCCTTTTGAATATCGTTTGTCGCATTTGCCCAACTACTGCCGTCTTTAGTACCGCTTGATATAGTTTTTACGTACAAAACAGAAAGCGAAGGCGACGGGCAAGTGACGGACATCGTTATCATATTGCTTGTTACGGAACTTACAGTATAGCACATATCTAAAGGAGATATAGACAATACGCATTTTACTGTATCATTATTTTGCAAACTACTTATTGAATAAGTAGTTGCTGTTCCGCTGCTTATCTTAAAATCATTCACATACCAACTATAATACGGATCAGAACCCGTACCTGTTGCGGTTGCTGTGAAAGTTATCGTTTTACCCAATGGACCAACAATTGTATTCGAGGGACTTGCAGAAATACTTATTGTCGGCGTAATAGCCGGCGATACATTGACAATTTGAGAAGCTATTGCACTGCAGCCACCTGCATTGGTGACAGTAACGGTATATGTACCGGAATTATTAAAAGTATTTGTTGCAGAATGAATTGAATTGCCGCCAGACCAAAGATAAGTTGTACCACCGGTGGCAGTAAGTGTTACCAAATCGCAAGCTGTTGTAGTTCCTGTTATGTTAGCGATGGGGTTTCCGGCTAAATTGCTTTCATAAGCACCCATATCTTTTATATTGTTAAAAATTGTATTGCCGACATAATCAACACCCGGCGCACCCGAATTAGTGCCGGCATCAATAGCCGGCGAACATAAACTCAATTGCAAACCGTCATCTGAAGTTCCCCAAATACCATCAGCACCGATAGGGTTAGCGGCATTTTTAAATAGCGGGTCAACGTTTAAATTTCCGGTGCCTGAAAATCCACCTTGAATAATAGAATAAGTTACGTTTCCGGTACCGATGACATCATCACCGGTATTTCCCCACGAAATACAATTCGTTATCGTTGAATTAGGCGTTGAAGTGTTGTCAATGTTTAAACCACCGCCACTACCCGTAGCAGTGTTGCCCGTAAAAGTTGTATTAATAAATATTGGTGAAGCAAATTGACTAAACAAGCCGCCACCGTTTTGTGCCGAATTTCCGAAAAAAATACAATTAGTAAAAGTTGGTACTGAAGAGTTAATATTATAAACGCCGCCACCTTGAAAAGCGGAATTCCCAGAAAAGATACAATTAGAAATTGTTGGGTTGGATTGATAAGAATTGTAAAATCCGCCACCAAATTTTGCATCTATGGATACAGTTTCTACAGTTATAAAACGGTTAATTCCTATCGCATTGCCACCGGTTATAGTAAAACCATCTAAAACTGTGGTGTTATCATCATTCACCGAAATGATGACGTGATAAGCATTAGTACCGTTTAAAATTGTCTTGTTGATTTTATAATTGCGTTGCGGTCGCGTCGTTTCAGTGCCTGCAAAACCGCCATAAATTTTCACACCTGATTTTAAATAAAAAGTTTTATTGCGCACATCAGTCGGAGAAGTATTTCCGAATGGGTCTAGAGTGGGGTTGTAAGTACCAGCTGCAACCCAAATTTCATCACCGGCAGTTGCGTTATTAATGACCGTTTGTAAATCTGCGGCTGCATTTGCCCAACTTGCACCTGTTACTGTGCCGTTGCCGGTTGGAGTAACATACCACGTTGTTTGACCAGTTAACTTTAAACCAAACATAAAACACAACAGCAAAGCCGAAATGTTTTTAAATGTTTGTTTATAATGCTTGACGGTTAATTTTAAAATGCAACAAGCGGGAGTAAAAGTATGTGTTTGTATCACGGTTTAAAAAGCTAAAAATAAAAAATAAATTTTGCACAAAAATACATTATTTTTATATAATCTTTCTCACTAAAACCGAAGAGAAGGTTTATTTTAATTTTGATAGCTAACCATTAAAATGCCGCCGTTTTATTTCTATTATTCCAAGCATGACTTCTGTCGGTTGCATCAATAACGCCGTTCAAGCTAAAATCATTAAGCAAATAACCGATTTGATTTCTACTATTCCACGTACTGCTTCTATCTGTTGCATCAATAATGCCACTGCCGTCTGCGTCACCCGCGTACATCATGTAAATGCCGGATACATTATTCAACGCACCGGCACCATAAATCGTTGTACTATTGTCCGTAAAATCAGGTCTGACTATGGAAGTAGATAAATTAATTGTGTTCGCTGTTCTGAAACCTAAATGATTGCGGTGTTTAACGGCAATATAATAATTGTCGGAAGCAACGCCGGTAAAATAAACCGGTGATACGCCATCTGTATCCACTACACTGCCGTTGCATTGCAAAAGTGCGCTGCGTGTTTGCAAAATTGAGTTAGGATTGTTTTTATCGCGCAGTTCAAGTTTTATCCAATCTACAATGGCGTTTGCACCGGTAACGGTTAAAACATTCGGGTCAATAAATTCCGGTCCGCCATAAGGATTTGTCGTCGGAATATATCCGCCGGCGCGCAAACCGTCGTTCATTAAACCTATCGAGCTGTTGTAAGGTCCTTGCAAAAAAACTTTCGCGCTTAAAGTCAAACCGGATTTATTGATGAAAGCTCCTGAAAAACATGGGTCAACTTTCGGCAAAAATTTTACGGCGTGTGGAATGATTACCGTACTGCCCGTGCAAACCGGAATGAGTCCTTCTTCCCAATTTCTGCAATCGTTCCAATTGTTTGAACCGCCGTTACTTGTCCAAATAGAAATTTTTGTTGGTGTCGGATATAAAGACGTAGTGATGGTTGAAGGCGCGGTGTAAGTCAAATTGATAAATGCTTTTTGCCCAAGTGTTATGGCTGTCGTGTTTCTTATTTTAACCGTTATCCATTGCGTTGTGTTGTTTGTAAACGAGCCGGTGAGTGTTGTTGTTGTTCCCGACAAAGTGTTTAAAACATTACCGTTCAAATCATAAAAATCTACTGCTAAACTATTGCCGGCGGTGCCGAGTGTAACGGTATAATTTACAGCTGTACCGGCTGCCGAGAAAAATTTTCCCGCAACGCGATCATTCGGAGAATTATCCGGCGTGCGTCCGCCTTGACCCAATGAACTGCAATGACTGTCGCCTAAGTCATCTCCCATTTCCCATTCTTGTTGCGTGGTAGTATTACCTGCCGGCGTATAATTCAAATATGCGAACATATTTGCAACGCTTGTGAAAGCAGTATTGTTCGGCACCGGTGCCCAAACAGAATAGCCGTGACCATAAACACCGTTTACAGTGTGTCCGACCGCTTTTGTATTTATATAAACGCGCTTATCGTTTTGAACAACAGAGGTTGTGATACCATTCGCGCCGGAATAATCCATCAAAATAGTTCCCGCCGGAAAATCGGAATCAATCCAAATATCTTTATCGCTGCTGTATTGATCGTTGATACCGATAATTGCTTTTGCCGAACGCTCAAAAACTAAATGATCTTGTTTCGTTGAACCGGTCGGAAAGTACGCACCGCTTTCCGCGCTTCGTACTTTGTAGTCACCGGCTTTGAATTGCAATTTTTGATGACATTGAACGATGTTTTGAATATCATTCCAAGTCGGTAAATCAGTGGTGCTGTTTGGTAAATGCGACCAACGTTTTCCTGTCGTGCCGATGTTGAATAAATCTTCAAAAAAAACAATCGGATTGCCGTCCATTGCCATAATCACAGCGTAAGCCGCAGCTACACGCGGTTCACGCGGATCAATATGCGCGCCGTTGCCGCCCAATTCATTTCCTGTATCCCAACCGGATGCAACACCTAACGCAGATTTAAAATTTCCCGTCATCGGATCTAAAAAAGGGCGATAAGTATCATGACTGTTCACAAACGGACAAGTGCGATGCACACGCGCTGAAGGCGAAGAATAATCGGTAAAACGTTTGCCCTGTTGCAATCCCGGCAAATTTGATAAATCGTAACTGCCCGAAAAATTATTCGTCACCATATCATACAAACTACCACCGGAACCGTAAGCACGCAAATTAAAATCGAAAGTACCTGTGTGTTCCTCATATCCAAAACCCAAACTCGGTTGTGCTACATTCGTCACGTAAGCATCTTCATCGCTTGTTGTACCAATCCACTCGCCGATATTTGTCATCGAATAACCGCCGTTAGCGGCTCCCAAATTGTATTTTACTTGTCGAATAATATCGCGTTGCACATCTACCTCAAAATGTTTAACGGCATCCCAACGAAAACCGTCAACACCCGTTTGTTTTTTAAACCACGACAACCAATTCGAAGCTCCTGTTTTCATGTAACCCGTATCTTGTACCGGATTAAAATACGGTCGCGTTGCCGGATAACCCGTCGGCGCGCCAATAATTGGAATATTAGAGCTCGGTCCATTAGAGTTAGTGGTGTAAGAAATATCGGGACCGAAATATGCGGCACAGATATCGCCGGTCGTACAATTATTTCCCGGATTAGGGTGAAAGTTCGTATAATTTTTTGACCAGCGCCCGCTCCGCGTCCAATAATCATCTTGCGATTCGTCTATTAAAGGTGTTGCATAACAGACGTAACGAAAATTTTTATAACCGCTGTTACTCTGTACGGAATAACTGTTCGGGTCAATGCCGCCCGCACCAGTACTCGTGCCCGCACCGTCGCAATGATTTAAAACGACATCTTGAATCACTTCAATACCGTTGGCGTGCATCACGGCAATCATGCGCAGCAATTCGTCTTTTGTACCCATTGCGGTTTGCACATTCGGCGCTCCTTTCTGAAATTTATCACCCAAATCGTATTGGTCCATCGGTCCGTAACCTACCCAAGTCGGCGCCGAATTTTTATATGACGGCGGAATCCAAATCGCATCAACGCCAATTTGCTTTAAACGAGGAGCTAAGTCCGTCAAATAATTTGACCAACCATAAGGATAATTATCATTTTTGAAATTCCACCAAAAAGATTGAAAAATTACTTTTTTTACTTTTGTGGTTTGAGCGTTTAAACCGGAAAAGAAAAGGAGGAGTATAAAAAGAGTAGCAGTGAGTATTCGTTTCATGGTTAGAATTTTCTGCGTATATAATTACCCTCGTCGAGGTTATTAATCTCTACGAGGGTTTAAATTAAATTTAATAAAACCACAAACTAATTTTCAATTAAGATTACCGTAATTATGGGTTTTAATAGCCTATAACTCATAACTTATAACTTTACAAACCGTTCTTGCCCGATTATATTCCCGATATTATCGGTAACGCGCAAAAAATAAATACCTGTCGGCAATTCATTCACTGAAATTTCGCGGGTATTATTAAGCGTTTGTAAAATTCTCCCGTTAATATCAAATATCACAGTAGAAGTATTTTCTCCACCTGTTGCAAAAATAATCTTATCACGTGTAGGATTCGGTGAAATATTTAATTTTTTTTCAATGCTATTGTCAAAAACTACCGAAATAATTTTTGAGTATTCAGAATTACCTGAAAAATCTACTGCATTTAAACGATAATAATTCACGCCTGTATTCGGTGTTGCATCCGAGAAAGAATAGTTGCTGCCGGTTGCCGCGTTAGTGCCTTTCACTTCGCCGATAGTCGAAAAATCTTTTCCGTTTTGCGATCTTTCCACTTTAAAAAGCGCGTTATCTTTTTCGGATGCGGTGAGCCATTTTAAAAGTACATTTTCTTTTTTTTCGACAGCGGAGAAGTTAGAAAGTTCAACTGCAAGTGTTGCATCCGCAAAAAAAGTTGTGGAGACTGAAGATGTAGTTGTACTTCCTCCGCCCGGGCTATTATAGAAATAAGTCCAAGAAATTTCTAATATTTGAGTGGCATTTCCTTGTTTTACCAAACTTGCAGCGTTAATATTTATACTGAAATTTTGCCACTGTTGATCGCCCGGGTTTGCAAGATTAGAACCAAAAGGGAGATTGACAGAAGTGAAAGCAGGTGGAATTGTCCCTTGCTTATAAACTCGATAATTCATTTGTGCTCCTGTAACATTTCCTCCCGAGTTTTTGAAGGTTTTGATGTAAGAACCATTTAAAGTCAATGGATTTGTCGAAGTATAGGTACCTGATATAGTTCCCGGCAAAACCGGTTGACCATCTGCATTATTAGGACCTGCATAAAAACTGCCTCCATTAATTTGAACAGCTTCTTGGAAAATACCAACAACTTGCCCGAACGCCATACAACTTGAAACACAAAAGACGAGAAGTAACAAATTTTTTTTCATACTTAAATAGAGATTTGATTAGTTAAAAAATAAAAGTTGACAGAAATAATAAAAAAATACGAGTTCTTTGCCAATTTTAATGGAAGGATATCAAAAAAGTAAGAATCATTCCATCAGAATTGTCAAAGAATCAAATACGCAAAAATCCTTTTTGAAAAATACTTTTCAAAACTTGATATGATTATTTTCCATTGAGGTACAGGTATCCTAATGAAAAAGTAATGTCTTCAATAAATTGGAGAGAAATGTGTTTTAGTATATTTATTTCATACAAATCGCCCGTAGCCCTGCTAATTATCTGCTGAAAAAAGCGTGTTCGAGGCACATTTAAACCTAAAAAAGTTTTTTTTAAGACTGATTGGTTGTATTATGAACAAGTGTGTGAAAAACCTATTGCAAACGTAATATTATTTTTTGGAAGAATAACTTTTTTTGAAAAAAATTAAATAACGAGCAATGGACAATTTGTATGTGACAAAAAAAACTCTTGAAAAGTTTTAAACTTTTCAAGAGTTGGTTCAAAATTAAAAATTAAAAAAACTGTTTAATCTATTGGCAATTATCAACTGTCAACCATCAACTAATTAGAAAGCATTACGGGCATTACAAGCATCAAAATATCTTCGCCTTGAACATTATCCGTCGGACGCAAAATACCGGCGCGACTTGGTGTTGAAAGTTCAAAACAAACTTGTTCACCTTCCAAAACAGCGAGCATTTCCAATAAAAATTTTGCGTTAAAAGCAATCGTCATTGCAGCTCCTGTATATTCGCAAGAAAGTTGTTCAGTCGCTTCGTTTGAAAAATCTAAATCTTGTGCCGAAATCGTCAAACTTTTATCGTTAATATTGAATACAACTTGGTTTGTCGTTTTATTTGCATAAATCGCAATACGACGCAGCGACTGCAGCAATTCGTTTCTGTTCACAATCAATTTATGATCGCTATTGATGGGGATAACCGCATTGTAATCCGGATAACGCGCATCAATCAAACGACACACCATTTTTACATTGCCGAAACTGAAAAATGCATTCGATTTATTGTAACTGATATGCACTTCACCGTTTTGCGGCAACGCATTTTTCAATAAATTCAATGCTTTTTTCGGCACGATGAAAGAAACTACACCGTCGTTTTTAATATCTCTGAACTCATAACGCACGAGTTTATGTGCGTCAGTGGCAACAAAATTTAATTTATCCGGCTCAATTTGAAAATAAACACCGGTCATAGAAAGGCGCAACTCATCGTTACTTGTTGCAAAAAGTGTCTTTGAAATACCTTGTTGTAAGGTGTTCACCGGCAAAGTCAAATGTATTTCTTCGCCCGCTTGCGGAATAGTCGGGTAATCCGCACCATTTTCGCCGGCTAATTTATATTTTCCGTAAGCGGACGTGATTTCAATCGCGTGATTGTTGTTGATGCTTAAAGTGATGGGCTGTTGCGGCAACGCTTTCAAAGTATCCATCAAAATTTTTGCAGGAACGGCAAAAATACCATCGCTGTCGCTCAATACTTCAATTTCGGTGGTGATGGAAGTTTCTAAATCGGTAGCGGCAATGATGAGTTTATTATTTTCAATTTGAAAAAGAAAATCTTCGAGTATCGGCAGCACCGGATTTGAGCTGATAGCACCGCCGGCAATTTGTAATTGTTTTAATAAGTCGTTTGATGCAACACTGAACTTCATGAGCAAAAATTTAAAAATGAAACTAATTTGGTGATATTTTTTATATCGTGGATACAGTAACATCAAAAGAATGGTTTAATTTTCTATGAATGAGATACATTAGCACCAAAGTATAAATAATTTGCGAAGTTATCGGTAAAATTTGAGATTAAAAAAAAAATTCTGAACAGCATGTGGATAAATTGCGATTTACGATTTAAAAGTTTGAATTATTTTTTTGCACTGGTTATTTTTTCAATCGTAATTCTTAATTCTTAATTCTTAATTGTTTAAAAGATTTTTCAATGCTATTACACAGCATCGCTCTCAGGCAAGAAAAAAATCATGCAAAAATTACGATAAGCATAAAAGTAATGCTTCAGCACCTTTAAAAAATAAGTTTCCGTGTGATCTTTTACCAAAAATACTGAAGGGGGTAATATCATGCCCTCATGGCCAATTAGAATACTTATTCCAATAAAATAGGAATATAAAATCCCAAAGCCAATATGATGTGTTCTGCATTGGCTTTTATACTGAATGATAACGTGAGAATGTGGGAATCCTGTAAGTTATTTATAAAACTCTACAACATTATATTTTAAAAAGTCTATCACCTTTGCACCACGTTATTAATTGCTTGCAGAATTAACGTTAACGAGTTAAAGCAAAAATTCTTACATCTTCGTAAGATATTATTTAATTAATTAAAAATAAACAATCATGAAGTCAAAAATTTTTACCGGCGCAATAACCGTCCTTATAGGCGGTTTGATAGCAGCAATGCTCTCTTGCAACAAAAATTCTAATAATTTAAATCTAAAGCCCACAGGACCTGCACCGGCTTGGGGGCTGACGATAAAACCGGAAATGCAAGTGGTAATTGAAAAATTAATGAGCTTGGGCGGTAAACCTATCGAAACACTTGACCCTAAAGAAGCGCGCCTGCAACCTACACCGACAGATGCCGTAATGGCAGTCATGAGAGATTATAATATTGCTACACCGACCCCACAATGCGACACAGCAGATAAAGATATTCCCGTGACAGGTGGTACCACGCATATCCGTATTTATACGCCTAAAACAGGCGATGCTTCTTATCCTGTCGTTGTTTATTATCATGGTGGTGGATTTGTGATAGCCGATATCAATGTATATAATTCAAGTTCACAGGCTCTTTGCGAGCAAGTGAATGCGGTTGTTGTGTCTGTTGAATACCCTAAAGGTCCGGAGAATAAATTTCCTGCGGCCCACACTGTATCTTTCGATGCTTATCAATGGGTTATTAAAAATGCCGCCTCTATTAAAGCAGATTCTTCTAAAATTGCAGTAGTAGGTGAAAGCGCGGGAGCCAATCTTGCGATGAATATGAGCATCATGGCGCGTGATAAAGGTATAAAAATGCCGCTATATCAAGTTTTGGTGTATCCCGTTGCCAATAACGATATGAATAGTGAAAGTTACATAAAATATACAGACGCAAAGCCATTAAGCAAAGCTATGATGGCGTGGTTTGTCAAAAATGCGCTTAATTCACCGGCAGAAGCAGCAGACCCACGCATTAGCATCGTCAATGCCAACCTTAAAGGTTTGCCGAAAACTTTAATCATTGGTGCTGAAATTGACCCTTTACAAACCGAAGGAAAATTATTAAACGATAAATTGAAAGCAGCAAGTGTAGAGACTGATTATGAGTTGTATGGAGGCGTTACACATGAATTTTTCGGTATGGCTACTGTTGTACCTCAAGCTAAAGAAGCACAAGCATTGGCTGCAAAAAAATTGAAAGCGGCTTTTAATATACAATAAAAATCTCCTCATATGACAATTTTTGTAGTTAGAATACTAAGGAGGGAGGTAGGTTAACTAACAGCGTAAAATTAAATTTTTTTAAATTTTTTTTGAAATAACCCGTGCAAAAATATTTTTTTGCACGGGTTATTTTTTCAATCGTAATTCATAGTTCATTTCACCTTTATTTTAAATTTTTGCCAAGGTACGCGTTTCGCTAAACCGAAACCATCTAAACGATTGTGATAGTAGTATAGAACACTGAATTCATCGCTTTCAATATCGCCTGATTTATTAAACAACAAAGGTTTAATGACATGAAAAATGCCAAGATGACCGATACCGGATTTTACCAATTCCTTTGGTGACAATAAAATATCGTTAGAAAGAATTAAACGCCCTTTTTCTGCTAATTCAAACAAAGCAGATTGTACGGCTTCAACCGCATTTGTAAATTCTTCAAGCGGAAAAATATAATCTTCGGGAGAAAGGCGCATTAGTGTATAAATATCCATACCCTCGTTGTTTTCTTTTAGCATATTAAAAGCGGTAAAAGCCACAACATGACTACTCAAAACAATATTGGCTTTATGAAACCTATCAGCAACTTTGTCGGCTAAAAGTTTGGTATATTCAGCTTCGCGTTGTAAGTCGGTGTTGATGCCATCCGGTGATGAAAAGTAGTCTTTTATGTCAATTTCTTTGCCGCGCACATCTATACTTGTGCCGTTACCGTCCACTTGATTGCCGAAAATATCCATCGGTTTATCGAAAGACAAAACAATTTCAGATTTTTTTCCGAAAAATTGCCAAACAAAAACCAACCACTCGCGCAAATTATTCCCGTGATATTTTCCTTTTAAGAAATGTTCTTTACCCGTAATTTGCAAATGTTGGTGAATTAAACTTGGTGCTTCGAGTACAAAATGATAACTTACCGTCAATGGAACTATAAAAATTTTAGTATTATTTTCTTT
>JAYTIA010000722.1:0-7424 GCA_043732145.1 Saprospiraceae bacterium | reverse complement strand
CCCCTCCTATACCTATCACCTGCTTTATTGGTACACCTTCTTCAATAAAACGTTCTACAATAGCTTTAGCACCAAAAGCCGTTGCTTCAACAAGAACTTTAAATATTTTAGGCGCGTCAGTACTGAGATTCAAACCCATAATTCCGCCTTTTAAATTATGATTGGCATCAGGAGTACGTCTACCGTTGAACCAATCCAATGCAATTGGGTCATCTGCTGTAACATTTAATTGCGCAGCTTTTTCAGATAAAACGGGAATTATTTGAGCTATATATTTATCTGCTTGTTTTTCCGTTAAAAATTCTTTTAAAGGAAATGATAAAAGATTTTGAAACCAAGCATACACATCTCCGAAGGCAGATTGTCCGGCTTCCAAACCCAACATATTTGGTATCACAGAACCATCTACTTGCCCGCAAATACCTTTTATCAATAAATGTCCGACTTCTTCATTGGGTGCAATGAGTATATCACAGGTAGATGTACCCATCACGCGCACTAACGAATAGGGTTCTATACATGCTCCCACACCACCGGCGTGCGCATCGAAAGTGCCAACACCAATTACAGTTTGTTCTGGAATACCTAATTTTTTAGCCCACTCTTTTGAAATTTTGCCCATTACTTGATCAGATGTATAGGTGTTTCTGAAAAGCCTTTCGCGCAATCCTTTTAACAAAGGATCTAATTTCACTAAAAATTCTTCGCTTGGTAAACCGTCGAATGATTCATGCCACATGGCTTTATGTCCGGCTGCACAACGCGAGCGTTTTATTTTGAGCGGGTTTGTATCACCAGTAAGAACGGCTGAAATCCAATCGCAATGTTCCATCCAACTAAATGCTGCATTTCGGATTTTTTCATCTATCCGCAAAGTGTGTAAAATTTTCGCCCAAAACCATTCCGCGCTGTAAACACCACCGATAAATTTTGTGTAATCAAGGTAAGTCGGTTGGTCAGTTGGTCGGTCGGTCGGTTGGTCTTGGACTAACTGACCAACCGGCCAACCAATTAACTGACTATTATGTGCTAAATGATTAATTTCTTCAGCTTCTTTATTTGCTGTATGGTCTTTCCAAAGAATAAACATAGCATTCGGATTATCAGCAAATTCGGGCAAGAGACTGAGCGGTGCACCGTTTTTATCAACCGCCACAGGTGTTGAACCGGTTGTATCAACAGAAATACCGATTATATTTTCAGCAACGTTTTTACCCGCTTTTTTTAATGCTTTTTTTATCGCATTTTCTAAGCCTTCTAAATAATCTAAAGGATGTTGCCGGTATTGCGATTGCGCGGGTTCACAGTACAATCCTTTTGCCCAACGTGCATAGTAATATACGTGAGTTGCAATTTCTTCACCCGTTTGTACATTCACTATCAAAGCACGAACGGAATCTGTTCCGTAATCTAATCCTATAACGTATTTCATTTTTAGTCGGTTAGTAAACAGAATATGTAGAATTAAATAGAATTTCCGGAATTCCGGAAATTCTATTTAATTCTACATATTCTACTTTTTCACTGAAAATTTATAAACAGTGGTAGTTCGATACGTTTCATTCGGTTTTAGAAAGGTCGTTGGAAATTTGGGTTGATTGGGCGAATCAGGATAATGTTCTGTTTCAAGACATAAACCGGTGCGCCTATTAATAACAATTCCACCTTTACCTCTTGCTTTAGCATCTAAAAAATTACCGGAATAAAATTGAATAGCAGGTTCGGTGGTTAGCACTTCCAGCATACGTCCGCTTATCGGCTCGGTAACTCTTGCAGCTGATTTCATTTTATTCGAAGATGTATCTGCCAAAATCCAAGCATGGTCATAACCGCCACCAAATTTTATTTGAAGATCAGATGAATCACTTATTCTTGCACCAATTCTAAAAGATTTTGTGAAATCGAAAACCGTTCCGGCAACAGGTCTTAATTCTCCCGTCGGAATCAAAGTTTTATCTACCGGCAAATATCTATCGCAATTTAAAGTTATTTCATGGTCGAGAATGGAATTCGCAGCATTTCCCGACAAATTAAAATAGGCGTGATTGGTTAAATTTATGACAGTTGTTTTATCTGTCGTGGCTTTGTAATCTATTTTTAAACCATTATCTTTTTGAAGCGTATAAATTACTTCAACGGATAAATTTCCGGGGTATCCTTCTTCCATATCTTTACTGAAATATGTTAATTTCAAAGCCGGTTCTTCGGCTTGAATTGCTTCCGCTTTCCATAAAACTTTGTCGAAGCCTTTAATGCCGCCATGTAAGTGGTTGCCTAAATTATTAATTGCTAAGTTGTAAATTTTATTTTCAAGTCGAAATTTACCTTTTGCAATCCGATTACCATAACGCCCGATGAGCGCACCGAAATAATATTTTTGCGGTCCGGAATATCCTACAAGCGAATCGAAACCCAAAGTAATGTCTTCGTATTTTCCTTTTTTGTCAGGTGCTGTCCATGAAACGATTATACCGCCATAATTTGTAATTTTTATACGCATGCCTTGATTATTTGTGAGCGTATAAATATCGGCAACATTTCCGGATGGAAGTGTACCAAAGGTTGTTTTTTCGATAGAAGATTTTGATGCGTAAGTTATTTTACCGTTTTCGGCAGCTTCAACTGTTGTTTCAGAGCGCGTAGTTTTAGAATTATCCTTGCATGAAAACAGTGTCATGCTGATTAAAAAAAAAAGTAAAGAAATATTTTTCATTTTTAAAATTGATTTATAATTCGTGATTTAATTTGATTCTTCAACGATTCTACCGAAGCAATTCTTATTTTTAACGATAATAAATTTCATTCCAACGCAATTCATTTTTAAATTGCCGCAATTCGGTTTTGGAATCTATAATAACCAATTCGGTGTTAAACATTTCAGCAAAATCAGTAATGTATTCGGTTGTCAAATTTTGAGAATAGACGGTGTGATGTGCACCGCCGGCATAAATCCAAGCAGCACAACCGATTTCCATATTCGGCATTGGTTTCCACAAAACACGGGCTACCGGTAATTTCGGTAACGGATTCACAACCGACACAGCTTCGACAGTGTTGACTAAAATGCGAAAACGATTGCCCATGTCCACCATCGAAACATTTAAAGCCGCTCCGCCGGCAACATTGAAAACCAAACGCACCGGATCTGCTTTGCCGCCAATGCCTAATGGATGAATTTTGCAAGAAGCCTTACCTTCTGCAATACTTTCACAAATTTCGAGCATGTGCGCACCCAACACTAAATTATTTTGCGGTTCAAAATGATAAGTGTAGTCTTCCATAAAAGAATTTCCGCCGGGCATTCCGGTTGCCATTACTTTCATGGCGCGAACCATAGCCGCTGTTTTCCAATCGCCCTCAGCACCGAAACCGTAACCTTCTGCCATCAATCGTTGAACGGCTATACCCGGCAATTGCACTAAACCGTGTAAATCTTCAAAAGTATCGGTAAAACCTTTAAAATCTCCATCTTTTAAAAAATTGCGTAATCCAATTTCTATCTTAGCTGCTTGTTGAAGCGCTTTATATTGTGCGCCGGTTTTTTGTAAAGTGGGAGATAATATATATTTTTCGTTGTACTCTTTCACTAATTTTTTAATATCGTTTTCGTCGACAGCATTTATAAATTGTACTAAATCGCCAACGCCATACCCGTTGACAGCAAATCCGAATTTTAATTCTGCCTCTACTTTATCGCCATCTGTTACTGCAACTTGACGCATATTATCACCAAAACGACAAAATTTTGCACCCTGCCAATCGAATCGGGCTGCCGCTGCACGCATCCACACGTTTAAATCTGCCAAAACTTTCGGGTCTTGCCAATGACCGACTACCACTTTTCGATTTAACCGCATGCGGCTCATCATAAAACCAAATTCTCGGTCGCCGTGTGCAGATTGATTAAGATTCATGAAATCCATATCAATATCGCTCCAAGGTATATCTCGATTGAATTGTGTATGCAGATGTAAAAGCGGTTTTTGTAAAGTTTTTAAACCGCGTATCCACATTTTTGCGGGTGAGAAAGTGTGCATCCAAGCTACAATACCGATACATTTTACATCCGTATTAGCTGCTTGACAAATTTTATAAATCTCATCCGGATTTTTTACGATAGGTTTAAAAGTAATAATAACGGGTATTCCTGGCGCATTACTCAAAGATTTTGCAATTTCTTCCGAATGTTCCGCTACCTTTTTGAGGGTCTCTTCGCCATAAAGGTCTTGACTACCGGTAATGAACCAAACTTCGTATTTTTTTAAATTGAGCATTTAATATTGTTTATTGTTTCGTTTAGCGCGCTATCAGTTATTTTTTATTATTCTTTGATTTGCTAATGTAAATTTAATAATTTGCAAAACTATTAAAAAAGATAAGAAAAGAAATAATTAAAAAACAAAGAAAACATTAATAACAAATCTGCAGAATGGAATTACAACTCAATGATAATTTACTTGTTAAATTTTCCTTTAAATGCCAAGGGATTTTCTCCCGTTATTTTTTTGAAAATTCGATCGAAGTAAGAAACACTTTCAAATCCGCAAGCAAAACAAGTTTCGGTAACGTTTTTATCTAAAAGCAATAACTTTTTTGCTTGATTGATACGATAATGATTTAAAAACTCAGTAAATGTCAACAGTGTCATTTTTTTGAAATAACGACAGAACGCCGGTGTACTTAAATGACAAAGCGCAGCAACTACATTCACATCAATTTTTCGTTCATAGTTGGAATCTACAAAAGCGTAGACAGTTTTCAATCGCTCTTGCTCTTTTTTATTGTATTGATTTTCGACGGGTTTGGTATGCAAATAAATTTTATCTTCGGATTGTGAAAGCGAATGCAAGAGCGATAAAATTTCTAAAAATTGTTCAAATGCAGGTAAGCCGTTTAATTTTTTCAGTCGCTCTCCTACCCCCTTTATTGTCGCCGTTCCGAAAGCTATTCCTAATTTAGATTTTTCAAATAAAACCTTTAAGCTTGAAAGTTCCGGCATCAAATCTAAAATTTTATCAAAAAAATCCGGATGAATTTGAAGTACGATTTTTTCATAATTAGTTTTCACACCGTAATCAAAATTTAAGTGCGGAATATTCGAGCCGATAAATACCAAATCATTGTCGGTAAACCGCGAAATATGTTCACCCACATGTCGCGTTGAAGAAGCGTTTTCGATATATACCAATTCATATTCAGGATGAAAATGCCAATAAAAAAAATCATTAAGTCGCAGATCAGTACGCACAGTAAACAAACTTTTATTATGGAATTTTAAGGTTTCTAATTGGATTTTCATGATTTCGCTTTTATACTGCCCAATATTTTTCTCCTAAAATAAATCCTAAAGGTAAAATATAATGAGCGATGCGAAGTAAAAATAATTTTTCAATATTATTGCCACCGGTAATAGCCAATAATCGGAAAATTTTATCCTTTTCAAAACTTGGATGAATGGGTAAAGAATTTTTTTCGGAATCTGTCACAAACCAATTATTTTTTTCATCTTTCGCAAGCGTGACGAGTCGGATACATTGCGGCACTTCCATCAACCAAGGTAATTGACTAGTTTGCTCTACAAATTGTTTTTGTGATGCCTGCCAATTATCTAGACATAAACCGGAATTTATTTCGAGTTGTAATTTTAAATCATCATTCGTTGAAAAATTATTAATAACAGCACGTTGCGGTACAACTGACGGGAAAAAAACAAGTTCAGCTTTTATGCAACTTCCTTTCCCCAGATAAATTTCAAAAGCTTGAGTTTTATGTTTATATTCAATAATAAGCGCGAAAAGTTGAGAAGTAAAACCGAATAACCAATTTTTTTGAATCATTATATCTTCCTCTCGGGTCTTTTCGCTACTCAATATTAACCAATCGTCTTTTATTTTTTCGGTAGAAACATCTTCTACTAAATCTTTTTTATCTATTGTGAAGCCAATCAAAGATTTTATATCTGCATTGAGCCCTAATTCTTGATATTTGATGTTTGAATTTCCGTCTTTAGGCGTATCGTTTTCTTGCCGGTAGCTGACAGCTGATAGCTGATAGCTAATTCCCAATAAATACATATCCGCCATTTGCTTCAAAACATTTTCTTGCCAATTATCATCGGTATAATTTATACCGGCAATGGATTTCCAACGATTCGCTAAACCGGTGGCTTTTGCATCAACCATACGTGCAGCAGTTTTCAGAAAAAAATCACTGCCTTTTTCAGGAAGTGCGAGTAATCCTGCACTCACCAAATCTTTCAAAATCATTTGAGTTTCTTTTACGCCCGATAAAACGGATTCTGCTCTTTCCGATTCGCGTTTATCTTTTTGTTGCGTTTTTTTGGCTTGGTTTTTTTCGCTTTCGTCATCATTCACCGCTACTTCACCCGGCTTAGTTGCTTTTTCGGTGCGTTTATCCATCCATTCTTTTACCCAAAGCGGTTCATCATTTTTCTCTAAAAAAAATTCTTTATAGCTTGAAAACAAAAACATTAATCCAATGCCATGTTTGCACGGAAATTTTCTGCTCGGACAAGAACATTTGAACGCCAAAGTTTGTGTATCAATCTGGGTGCGGTAGGGTTCTTTCCCTGATCCATGCACTTCTCCCCACAAAACGCGCGCATTAAAAAAACAATTTTGCCATTTAGAAACACTGATTAAATCTTTTCCGGCTTTGAGTGAACCGGCATCCGGTGCTAACTGCGTTATTTGTTCTTCCGAAAAAAACATTATAATAAAATTTTAATCGCGTATTAAAAAAATCCGCCAAAGGTAAAAATAAATCACCGACATCCTATTTCTTATAAAATCTCAAATTATTATCTAATGTTCATAAGTCATTATTCATTCATTTCTGCATGGCACGAATTTGGCATAAGTTAATATAGGTTATAACTGCCTCTCGCTTTTACAGCTAAACTCGAACCCGATATGAGAAAAATTTTTTTAACGACAGCTTTTCGCGCTTTCGTTTTATGCGTGTTTACACTTCCCGTCTTTAGTTTCGGACAAAATAATAATTTAAAAATTGCTTTTAAAGATGCTGCTTCGTCGCCGCGCAACATTGTCGTTTGTGGTAATGAAGTCAATGTTACTGTGACGTTGGGGTTAGATGGTATATCTTCGCTGCCTCGAAAAAATATTCAAGCGGCATTAAATTTTTTTAAAGGTGTACAATTTGTCAAATTCAACGCCGCACAATCTTCACCGGGTGTGAGTGTATCAGCCGGAAACTTGAATCGTCCTGTGTTTAGTGTCCCGACTTTAGACCCGGTCGGACAAAAATCGGTGGATATTTCTTATACTATTCGCGCTAATTGCGGTTATACGGATACCTTAAGCAAAAATGATTTACTCGACGTATTCGACCGTTGGGATTTTACTTACGATCTCGGTACGCAAACAAGTTTAACGGAAACAGAT
>JAYTIA010000721.1:0-2815 GCA_043732145.1 Saprospiraceae bacterium | reverse complement strand
ATGATTACCAAAATAGAGTAAAGTTTTTTCATTGAGAATAATTTAGAAATAATTGAAATAGATTAAATAATTTTGAGATGGTAAAATTACCGGCATTTTGTTTTTAAAAAAATTTTTTAGATTGTTTTTTAGTTATTTAACATTTTTCTTTCCGATTTAGGACTTTCTCATAAAAATTAATACACACAAATTATGAGCATTTCCCGCTGACGACGCAGATTTTTTACGCAGATTCTACCGAAAAGAAAATCTGTGTAAATTTGCGGCGTTTAAATCTGCGCCATGTGCGGGAGATTTGTTTCTCATTCCTTAAACCAACATACGAATAGGATCTTCCAAAACACCTTTTAATGTTTGTAAAAATTGCGCACCTGTTGCGCCATCTACAACGCGGTGATCGCAAGACAAAGTCATTTTCATCACATGTCCGACTACAACTGCCGCGTCTTTTACAACCGGTTTTTGCATAATAGAACCCACCGCTAAAATACACGAATCCGGCGGATTAATAATCGCCGTAAATTCTTCAATGTCGAACATACCGAGATTAGATATTGAAAAAGTATTGCCTTGCATTTCCGGCAATTGCAATTTCCCTTCTTTCGCTTTGCCGGCAAGCGCACGCACTTCCGTACTTATTTGCGTCAACGATTTTGTATCGGCATTGCGAATGACGGGCACGAATAAACTTTCTCCGACTGCTACAGCGACACCTATGTTGACGTTATGATTTTTGCGAATAAAATCGCCCATCCAAGATGAGTTAATTGTCGGATGTTTTTTCAATGCAGCAGCCGCCGCACGTATAACTATATCGTTGTAAGAAATTTTTACGGGCGCAGCAATTTTGTTGAGTTGCTCGCGCACTTCAACGCATTTATCCATGTTCACTTCTATCGTCAAATAGAAATGCGGTGCGGAAAATTTGCTTTCACTCAAACGTTTTGCTATTGTTTTGCGAATACTTGTGAGTGGTATATCTTCGTAAGCATCACCACTCATTCCGTTTGAAATTGCAACAGCCGGTTTTGGTGCCTGTCCGGAAACAACTGTCGTAGCCGGTGCGACACTCGGCGTAGCAGTTTTTGAAGCCGCTTTTTCTACATCACTTTTCACAATGCGACCGTTATCACCGGAACCTTGAATAGATTGAATAGGAATACCCGCACTTTTCGCCATTTCTTTTGCTAACGGCGATGCAAATACGCGACCGGCATCGTGCGTTTCTACGGGTGCCGTATTATCGGAACTCGATGAAGCTGCCGCCACTTCTAAAGGTGCAGGTTTTGTTTCTTTAACAACCGCCGAAGTAGCGCCACCGCTCAACAAACTTTCATATGCTTCGCCGGCTTTACCGATAATGATGAGTGGCGCTCCTACTAAAAGTTTATCGCCGACTTGCGCACCAATATATAGTATGGTACCTTTTTTCGGACTTTCAAAATCCATTGTCGCTTTATCTGATGTTATTTCGGCGAGCAAATCTCCTTTATCAACGCTGTCGCCTACTTTTTTGTGCCAAGCAATGAGTTCACCTTCTTCCATCGAATCGCTTAATCGCGGCATTAATACTATATCAGCCATTTTTTTATTTTTATTTTTAGACAGAAATTATTGAACCAAAATGCAAATATAAAACAACTTAACTACCGGTCGTTTACAAATGTTTATATATTTGCTCTAAAAGAAAAAAATTATGCAAGTCTCGTCTCAGTTAATTCAAGATGCTGTAAATGCTTTTGCATCGCTGCCCGGTATCGGAAAAAAATCGGCGTTGCGTTTGGTTTTATATTTAGTAAAACAACCGACGGAAAAAACAGAAAATTTCGCCAATGCACTTGTCGGAATGCGGCAACGCATAAAAATTTGTCGCCGTTGCAACAATATTTCCGACAACGATTTGTGCAGTATTTGCAGCGACCCGCGCCGCGATCAAGTAACTGTTATGGTCGTAGAAAGCATTCGAGATGTCATGGCGATTGAAGAAACGCAACAATATAGAGGTGTGTATCATGTACTCGGCGGTGTAATTTCTCCAATTGAAGGCATCGGTCCCAACGATATTCAAGTCATGTCGCTCGTTGAGCGCGTACAAAGTGGTGAAGTCAAAGAAATCATCATGGCAATTTCTCCGACGATTGAAGGCGAAACCACTATTTTTTATCTCTCGCGCCAACTCCAAATGTATCCGGTGATTATTTCAACGCTCGCACGCGGTATTTCTTTCGGCAGCGAATTGGAATATGCGGATGAAACGACATTGGGGCGTTCGATTGCACAACGTGTGCCGTATAAAACAGGCGAGGTGTAGAGATATTCGGCATACACATTTTGGTTTCTGAATCAGAATTTTTAGGATTTAGAATTGAAAATTGTCTGAATCAGGATTTGCAGGATTTTTGGATTAGTAGGATTTTTCAAATTGGATTAATTTTGAAGATTTTGCAAATGTGATTCAGAAATCAAAAGTCTATTCTAAAAAATCCTAATAATCCAAAAATTGTCTGAATCAGGATTTGCAGGATTTTTGGATTAGTAGGATTTCTTCAAATTGGATTAATTTTGCAAATTTTGCAAATTCGGATTCGGAAACCAAAAGTATATTCTAAAAAATCCTCACAATCCAAAAATCCTGCAAATCCTGATTCAGACAATTTTCAATTCCGGTAATTCTGATTCAGAAACTACAAAAAATTCGATGGCTTACGCCGTGTTTATTGCCGCTCGCACATTCGCTACGGCTTGTGAAGTTGCGGTCTGTCGTCGTCCCTCCTCCACCGCAACTTCACAGCCTTCGCTCAATTTTTCTTTTTTC
>JAYTIA010000720.1:0-7440 GCA_043732145.1 Saprospiraceae bacterium | reverse complement strand
CTTTATTTTAACGCGAAATACCGACAAAACTATATTTTATTAAGTTTTTTTTTTATAATACGATATATATCGTTAAGAAATTATTTGACGTACAAAATCGGAAAGTTTTTCCGGGTTTTGTTCCGTAGAAGTCAACCATTGAGCAGTGCGCCCTTGTTGCAATAAAAAATAATCTTGAATTAAATCTGCTTGTTGCTCTGCATTAAAATATAAAAACTCTTGAGTCTCTGACCAATTGCTGTGATAAGCATAATTATATCGTTCCAAAGATTTTTGTGCTGCTAAGGCAGTGATAATATATCCCGCACCGAACTTTTGATATTGCCAAACGTGTGTCAATTCGTGAATGAAAACATCCTCCTTTAAATTTTCTTGCGTATTAATGGTATTGAACGATACATACGCCAAACAAAAATGCGGTTTTGCCGACCATGCTTTTCTGTCGTACATCACGACAGACCAATTTATTTTATTTTTGAAAATAGATTTACCCAACCCGATTTCTTCGGCAGTGGAAGTTTGTACAGATTTTTTGGCAAGATTAGTCGTGATTTCATACACATCAAACAAAAAAAAGAAATCGGCAAGTTGAAAGAAAAACGCTGCTGTTTTTTGATAAAAATTTAATTGCTTATAGAAAATATGAAAAAAAGGAAAAAATAAGCGTATGAGACGAACGGGTGTTGCGCGAATTGAAAAAATTAATCGTTGAATCAACCAAGATACCTTCACATAAGTGTTTTTCTAATTTTTCAAAAATTTTCCTTCATCCACATCCTTAATAAATTGTATTACACCTGGAAAATAATTTTTCTGATCATCCCAAAAACTTAAATGGCTGCCGTTCGGGCAATATAAAAAACGCCCGTGCTGTACTTTTTTGCTGATGTCTTCCATTGCTTTCGGATCCATTGTGTCGTATTGCGCTCCGATAGTGAGCGTTGGTACTTTTATTTTCGGTAACTCCGATTTAATATCCCAAGTCAATAACCTGCCGCCGACTTTAAATTCACTCGGTCCTTGCATCAGCGTATAAATATGTTCGTTACCGTGTTTAAACGAGCGTTCAACGGCTTCAGGAAACTCTTTTAAGCGACAAATATGCAGTTTATAGTATTCTTCGCGCACTAAATTGCCGTAAACCGGATTACTGTAATCGCCTTTAGCCTCGTAAGTATTTAAAGAATCCAAAAGTGATTTACGCATTTGCGATCGCAAAACGCCATTGTATTTTTCATAATCCGGAATACTCGCCATCATATTTGAAATAATTAATCCTTTCAAGTTGTCTTGATATTTCAGTGCGTATTCCATACCCAACATACCGCCCCACGAATTACCAAGCAAATAAAAGTTATCTTTATTCATGCCGAGTGCTTTTCGCACCTGTTCCACTTCTTCGACAAAACGCGGTGTCGTCCATAAATCATCCTTGTTCGGCTGGTCGCTGTTCACGCAACCCAATTGATCGTATTCGTACATTTCGAAACCGACATTCGGGAAAAAACTTTCAAAACTTTCCATGTACTCGTGTCCCATGGCAGGTCCGCCGTGCAACAATAAAATTTTTATACGCGGATTGTCGCCAAATTTTTTTGTCCAAACTTTAAATTTACCGACCGGCGTTTCTATCGGAATCATTTTCACACCGCCGGCTTGCACTTCTTTAAAAATATCATCCGACAATTTCTCCGCAGAATTATTAGTAATAATTTTTTCCTCTTTCATTTCTTTACAACCCGAAAGCAAAAACAAAACAGCAAGACAAAGTAAATTAATTTTCATTTTTTTTGATTGAAAAATATTTTTCAAATTTTTTTGTAAAATTAATTTTTTTTTCTGAATTTTTTTTGAATTTTTTTTTTGAAAATTATTTGAAACTGTTTTACACAAAGTTCACAACGCAGTTTATCATTATTTTTTTGAAACTAATATGCTTCTTATTTCCGAAAAAAATTAAACAAGTTTTTACATTTCTTGTTATTTGGTTTTGGTGTTGTAATTTCGCGCATCAATTGTGGTTGATTGGTTAATTGGTTTCTGAATCAGAATTTTCAGAATTATTGGAATTAATCAAGATGATAGATTACGTTACTCTTAAATTTTATTAATTTTGAAAATTCTGAAAATTCTGATTCAGAAACCACCATATAACAACTCTAATAATTAATATGTCTCAACATCCGGATATTTTTCAGAACAGACACATCGGACCGAATGCCGAAACAACAGCAGAAATGTTGGCAACTATCGGCGTAAAAAATTTAGAAACTTTAATCGCGCAAACGATACCTCAAAATATTCGTCTGAAAAACGGCTTGAACGAAATTACACCGCTTTCCGAATTTGAATATCTGCGCGCTTTGAAAAAAACGGCGCAATTGAATAAAGTTTTCAGAAATAATATCGGCATGGGGTATTACGGAACGATTACTCCGTCGATGATTTTGCGCAATGTTTTTCAAAATCCGGGTTGGTACACGCAATACACACCGTATCAAGCAGAAATTGCACAAGGACGTTTGGAAGCAATTCTAAATTTCCAAACTTTGGTCAGCGATATGACGGGTTTGCCGATTGCGAATGCTTCGTTGTTAGATGAAGGAACAGCAGCAGCAGAAGCGATGAATATGTTTTATCATGAAAAAAATAAACGTGCAGTTACTGCTTCTGAATTTTTTGTAGATAAAAATGTTTCGCCGGCTACTATTGATGTAATTGTTACACGCGCTACGCCATTGAATATAGATGTCGTTGTCGGTGATTGGAAAACTTACGCTATTTCGGAAAAAACTTTCGGTGTTTTGTTGCAATATCCGAACGTGCAAGGTGCTGTCGAAGATTTTCGCGCTTTTGCAAAAAATTGTAACGAAAAGAAAATTTATATTACCGTTGCCACCGATTTAATGGCACTCGCACTTTTATCGCCACCCGGCGAGTGGGGTGCGGATTGTGCTGTCGGTAATTCGCAACGTTTCGGTGTGCCTTTGGGTTTTGGTGGTCCGCACGCGGCTTTTTTTGCATGTAAAGAAGATTTCAAAAGACAAATTCCCGGTCGCATCATCGGCGTTTCGGTTGATGTAAATAATAACCGCGCCCTGCGCATGGCTTTGCAAACACGCGAGCAACATATAAGGAGAGAAAAAGCAACTTCAAATATTTGTACCGCACAAGCACTTTTAGCCATCATGGCGAGTATGTACGCTGTTTATCACGGTCCAAAAGGTGTACGCGATATTGCGCGACACATTCACGACACAACGATTCATTTAAATAACGCGCTTACCAACTTAGGTTTTACAATTCTTAATAAAACTTTTTTTGATACTTTGACGCTTTCTTTTGATGATGCAACGCTTTTATCGAATATTAGAAAAGAAGCAGAGAAACAAAAAATTAATTTTTGGTACGGCATACCGGGGCAAATTACGATTGCGATTGACGAAACTACTTCCGATGCGGATTTGAAAGATATTATTGCTGTGTTTCAAAAGCTATCAGCCATCAGCCGGCAACCGGCAGCTAACGGTCAACACCATTCAATTATTCCGCACGTATTAAAACGCAAGTCAGGCTATTTAACGCATCCGGTTTTCAATTCGTATCACACAGAATCGGATATGATGCGCTACATCAAACGATTAGAAAATAAAGATTTATCGTTGATGCACTCAATGATTTCTTTAGGTTCATGCACAATGAAGTTGAACGCTGCGTCAGAATTAATTCCAGTGAGTTGGGAAGAATTTGCGAATATTCATCCGTTTGCACCGACCAATCAAACACGCGGCTATAAAAAAATATTAGATGATTTATCGAAATGGTTATGCGATATTACCGGTTTTTCGGCATGTTCATTCCAACCAAATTCCGGTGCGCAAGGTGAATATGCGGGCTTGTTGACTATTCGCGCTTACCACGAATCAAGAAAAGACTTTCACAGAAATATTGCTTTGATACCATCATCAGCACACGGAACAAATCCGGCATCGGCAGTAATGGCAGGTATGGAAGTTGTTGTCACGGCTTGCGACGAAAGAGGCAATATAGATATGGGGGATTTATTGGAAAAAGCAGAACTGCACAAAAATAATTTATCGTGCTTGATGGTGACTTATCCTTCAACACACGGCGTTTTTGAAACTTCTATCAAAGAAATTTGTAAACTCATTCACGACAGAGGCGGTAAAGTTTATATGGACGGTGCGAACATGAACGCTCAAGTCGGATTAACAAGTCCTGCCGAAATCGGTGCTGATATTTGTCACTTAAATTTACATAAAACTTTTGCAATTCCGCACGGTGGCGGCGGACCGGGTATGGGACCGATTTGTTGTAACGATTCGCTTGCGCCATTTTTACCGCACCATGTTTTTGCAAAAGTCGGCGGTAAAAAAGGAACGCATGCCGTATCGAGTGCGCCGTACGGTTCGGCAAGTATTCTACTCGTCAGTTACGGTTATATAAAAATGTTAGGTGCGAAAGGTGTGAAAGCGGCGACGGAATATGCAATTTTAAACGCGAACTATATAAAAGCGCGTTTAGAAAAAGAATTCCCTGTGCTTTATACCGGTACTGAAGGACGCTGCGCGCACGAAATGATTATTGATTTGCGTCCATTCAAAGCTATTTGCAGCGCGGAAGATGTTGCCAAACGTTTGATGGATTATGGTTTTCACGCGCCGACTTTAAGTTTTCCGGTCGCGGGAACGATAATGATTGAACCGACGGAAAGTGAAAGTAAGCAAGAATTGGACAGGTTTTGCGACGCGCTTTTAGAAATTAAAAAAGAAATTGACGAAATTGCTCGGGGCGAATATCCTGCTAATGATAATGTTTTATCAAATGCACCGCACACACTCGCCGTCGTTACAAACGATGCTTGGGATAAATCTTATTCGCGTGAAAAAGCAGCATTTCCGTTACCTTATTTGCATCAAGGCTATAAATTTTGGGCAACGGTTGGTCGCGTGAACAATGCCGCCGGCGATAGAAATTTAATTTGTACTTGTCCGCCGATTGAGAGTTATATGAAATAGAAGTTATTTAGTTATTAGTTGTAAATCAATGGTTAGAAATGTATTTTTAAAAAATCATTTTTTAACTTTAACTTCCATTACCGGACTCGCTAAAGCGATATTTTCTTTTTCAAACGCTTTTTTAACGGCTTCCTGCATATAATGAAAAACTATATAATAATCATCGCTCTTACACCAAGGGCGCACAGCGATTTCCATATCTCCGGCACCTAATTTATTCACCGCCACTTCAACAGGCACTGTTTTTAAAACTTGCGGACATTGTAAAGCCGTTTCTGTAACGATTTTGCGTATGTGATCTATGTCATTGGCGGCATCAACCGGTACTGTCATATCAATACGCACTTTTCCTTCTCCACTGATGTTGGTGATAATACCGCTTGTAACAATACCATTCGGAATAATAATTTTCCGATTGTCGGCAGTAACTAAAACCGTATTAAAAACTTCGATAGATTGCACGTGGCCCGTATTTTCACCAATTTTTACAAAATCTCCGACTTTATAAGGTCTGAAAATTAATAACATCACGCCGCTCGCAAAATGTGCCAAACTGCCGGATAATGCTGTACCGACTGCAAACACAAGTGCCGTTAAAATAGCAATAAACGAAGTAATCTCAACGCCAACCATTCCGGCAACACTCAAAATCAACATCCCTTTTAATCCGAGATTGACGAGCGAAAGAAAAAACGGACGAATGGTTGAATCAACGCCGCGTTTTTCAAGTGTCGTGCTTAGAATTTTTGTTACCGTATCAATTGCCCATGTACCGATATAATATGTGGCAATCGCTAAAATTGCTTTAGGTGCGTACTGTACAACCATATTGAATATGGTGTTCAAATAATAATTTGCCTGATCCAAAATAGATTGTGGTTAGATTTAGAAAATTCGAAAGTTAATAATTAGGATGGATTCGAGCTTTAAAAAGTACTACTTTGATGTTTACATGCTCATACTCGCGAAGCGAGAACATCGCGCTTTTAAAAGATTTTAATTTGAGTGACGCAATTTTCTTTACCTTTGTCGGCGAAAATTGTGTCATTCCTTTGAAGTCGTTCTGACCGAAAAGCTAATTAAGTATAGCTATTTAACGCTCAAATATAAACTCTAATTACTTAAAACTGCCATCACCCGTCATTCTCCAAAGTGAGTGAAAATGATAAATACCTTGATCGCGATTGGTGAACTCAATTATAAAATCAGGTGTTTGTAAGCGATAATAATGCAATTTTTCTACGTCGCTTGTACCTAACCACGAAAACCGCGTTTTATCGGGATTTTTATCAAGCATGTTCAATATTTTTTTTAATCTGTTATCAGCAATTTCATCATTGAAATTTTCTACCCACGATTTAATTATTTTTTTTATCAAGTTTTGCTGCACTTTATTCATGTCTCTATATGAAATCCCTGCCTTTAAATCAAAGGCAAATGAATTGTATTCGCCTGATTCCATTTTCCGTTTGCCGCGTTCCATGACAACATCCGCTTCGTGCGGCAATTCTCCCGCCGTTGCTTTTTTTTGCAATTCCGGTGAAAGCGAATGAAATAATTCTTTGCCGAGTTCATTTTCGTCTGCCATCACATATTTTCCGGCGTTTAAACCGGTTATAGTTTGAGCCGGATTTATTCCCGTAAAAAGCGGCGTGCAAGAAATTACTTCACCAAGTTCAGAAAAACTTAAGTTAATTGAAATGTGATGTCCTTCAAATTTAAAAGCTTTCAGCTTTAAGCTGTCAGCTGTCAGCAATTTTTGCTGAAAACTGTTAGCTGAAGGCTGATAGCTGAACAAAGTTACAAAATAATTATTCGCGCCATACTTTCTTGCAAGTGGATTATTTGCAGTATTCATGCGTTGATGCAATTCTTCATCATACTGCATAATAAATAATACTTTTTGATAGCCTTGTTGACTCAAAACGGTTCTTAAAATGCGATGCACTTTAATTTTTTGCTCGTCCGTTAAATCTTTGAATTGAATACCTTTTCGCATGGTTTCTTCCATCGGCAAATTAGACCATTTCAAACGAGAAGAATCGGCGAAAGAAAGATGCGCAATTTTAGTTTGCTCCGGCGATAGGGAAGTAAGAAAATTATCAATTGCCGGAAAAGTTGAATTTTGTTTGGCGTCTGTTTGTCCCGAACAGATGTAAAAACAAATCAAGCAAAAAAGTAGTAAAAGTTTACTTTTCATTTTTATTATTTAGCGCGTACATTTATTTATTTGTTTTGCGTCCTCTGCTAAAATCTTTGCGGTTAATTTTTAACTCAAAGATTTTAGCAGAGGACGCAAAGATTTTCGACCAATTAACCAGTTAATCACCTATTAAGGAAACACGCCCAAATTTTTATAATCACTACCCACTTTATTAATTGCTACAACAAACGCGGCGGT
>JAYTIA010000719.1:0-7446 GCA_043732145.1 Saprospiraceae bacterium | reverse complement strand
CAACAACCACAGATAATTGTGCAGGAACTGTTACGGGTACAACATCAACAACTTTTCCAATCACAACACAAGGAATAACAATTGTCACTTGGACATTTGCTGACGGAAATGGCAATTCAACAATTGCAACTCAAAATGTGATTATTAAAGATATTACACCACCGATTAAACCAACACTTGCAGATGTAACTGCGGAATGTTCTGCAACACCAACTGCGCCTACTACAACTGATAATTGTGCGGGAACAGTAACGGGTACAACATCAACAACTTTTCCAATCACAACACAAGGCACAACAATTGTAACTTGGACATTTGCCGATAGTAACGGTAATTCTGTTACAGCGAATCAAAACGTCATTATTAAAGACGTAACACCACCCGTTAAACCAATACTCGCAGATATAACTGCGGAATGTTCGGCTACACCAATAGCTCCAACAACCACAGATAATTGTGTGGGAACAGTAACAGGAACAACATCAACTACATTTCCGATTACAACACAAGGAACAACAGTGGTGATTTGGACATTCAGTGACGGCAATAGCAATAGTACAACTGCTAATCAGAACGTGATTATCAAAGATATTACAAAGCCCATTGCAAAATGTATAACAAGTAATCCTTCAATACTTTTAAACCGGCAAGGAACTATTACTTTATCAGCTAATGCAATAGATAATGGAAGCACAGATAATTGTACAGCTTCAAATTTGTTGCAGTTCTCTTTGGATAAATCAACATTTATGTATTCTGATATAGGTACGCAAACAGTAACTTTGACAATTACGGATCTTGCAGGTAACCACAGCAGTTGTACTGCATCAATAGTAATTGATGTATCAGCCAATACGCCAATATTACTTACATCTAAAGTCATTTTACAAGGTCCATATAATTCTTCAACGGGTTTAATGAATGATGCTTTGCGTTCGCTCACCGGCGTTACCGGTTTTCCGTTAATATCTCCTTACGGAATAAAGGATACTTTATTATCAATTTACGGCAAAAAGGATTCTATTAATACGCCTTCAATATTATCGGGTACAACAAGCCCGACTGCCATTGTGGATTGGGTAAAAATTGAGCTGCGCGATGCTAATTCGCCATCAACTGTTTTATTCTGGCGAAGTGCTTTACTTCTCAGAAACGGTTCAGTGGTGGATACTGACGGTGTTTCACCCGTTGCATTTTACAAAGTGCCTTATCCTATACCTAATTATTTCCTCGCCGTACGGCATCGCAATCATTTGGGTGCTATGTCTAAAAACGCTTTAACTTTTGCTTATAATTCGCAAACCAATTTTGACTTTACCGCAGACCCGATTAACGGAACAAATGCTTTGATAAGTATAAGCGGTACTTTTCCTACAAACGCCATGTATGCGGGTGACATTAACGGTGACGGCGTAATCAATGCCACTGACAGAAGCAATGTTTGGAACAACAGAAATAAAACCGGTTATATTTTATATGATTGCAGCCTGAATGGTACAGTAGATGCCACCGACCGTAGTCAAGCTTGGAATAATAGAAATAAAATATCTTCTTTTTAAAAAGTCATCGCTGCAACTCATTATCATTACTTTTAATTTTTAATTTCTTTATCATACACTTTAACATGAAAAAAATTATAATCTTAGCAATCTTCTGTCAGGTTTTTTTGCTGAACAGGGTTTCGGCGCAGGATTATATCGTTACTATCACCAACAAAGTAAGTGCTTTCCCGAATTTTACTTTTGATGTTTATGTACAAACGCCTTCAGGTACAGCATATCTTGGGAATAGTGATTTTCATTTTACTTTTAACAATAATTATTTAACTAATCCCACTTCACCTTTTTATCAAATGGGTAATATGACTAACCGACTAATCATTTGCGCTTTATCAAAACATACCGAATCCGATGGATTTTTCGACGCGCATCGGTTTTAATCTGCCGAGCGAACAAAATGCGCGATTGACGATTTTCAATATTGCCGGACAAATTGTGTATCAAAAAGATATCGGCGGACAAATCGGTTACAACGAAATCGTTATCGAAAAATCGGAATTGAACGCGACCGGTGTTTTGCAATATCGTTTGGATACACGCGACAATTCGGCAACCAAAAGAATGGTAGTTATTGAGTAGTTGACAGTTTTTGTTTTATAAAGGTTAATAGAATTGTTTTTCTATTTTTTAATTGATTGCGTCGAAAATTTCTTTTCCGACGCAATTTTTTTTTGAAAAATTTTTCAAAAAATATTTTAAAAAAAAATCGAATCGGGAAATTTTTTTCGAAATAATTTTTTTTTATTTTTTTATTGAAGCTGTTTAAATTTTTGTCTCAAACGTATATTGCCGCTCGCTAATTTACTTTCTTTTGTCTTGACACAAAAGAAAGTAACAAAGAAAAAGTCAAGTCCGCAAAACTCCCTCTGGTCAAACAGCGTTGCGGACGGCTCGGCTTCTTGCACTTTAAAAATAAGTCCAAAATTTAAAAGTTTAAACAGCTTCATTTTTTAAAATCGCGTTGATTAAAAAACATCGGGTTGCCCTAATGGTACCCAATAAACTTGACGGAAAAATTTTTTATCTAGACAAAAATAAAAAAACACGTAACCTAAAAAGAAAATCGAACACATAACAACTTTAAAATTTTCAAAATTACTACTCCTTTAATGCGGATTTCTTAATAAAGATTTTAATTATTAACCATCCAAAACCAAATCAAAAGTTTAAAATTGTCAATCCAAAATCCAAAATCGAAAATAAAATACGATTGGGGTGTATGAATGAGACAAATGGGGTGTATGATTGAGACTTTTGTTTAAAAAACTTTCCGTAACTTTGTAGAATGAAAACAAAAAAGACAAATAAAAAACAAAAGAATGTTTAAAAAAAAACTAAAAAACCAAATGACAACAAAATTTTTTGAGCGAAAACAATTTTTTAAATTTTTTAATAAAATTCTTTACACGATGAGCAACTGCACCGTTAATGAAATCACACCGAACACGATTCGGAAACAAACGCACGCCACGGAAAACAATCCGCGCTTTACTTCTTTCGGAAGTATTTTTAAAAACGTACGAAGACAAGTTTTGTCTTTGGTTGTGTTGGCGTTTCTTTTTTTTACGGCGCAAGCGCAAACTACAGTCGTGAATGTCACTAACAGCGTTAATTGTAGCGGCGGCATTTGCAACACTTTCGGCTCTTGGATAGTTCCGACGGGCGGTCCTTACAAAATTCGTATCACTGCAAAAGGCGGGAAAGGTGGAAACGGATATACTGACAAGACCCAAGGCGGAAAAGGAGCCGTTATGATAGGAGAGTTTACGGTTAATTCCGGACAAGAACTTCAATACATTGTCGGTGCATTCGGACTTGGCTATGGCACTATCTATTCAGGTAACGGCGGCGGTGGTTCAGCAGTAAGCATTAAAAACGGAGCGGTTTTAATAGTTGCCGGCGGCGGCGGCGGCGGACATCATTTATCCAGTGGAGGAGGTAATGCGGATGCTTCAGGTATCGGCGGAACAGGAAATGATGGTGCCATCGGTATCGGCGGCGTCGTCGGTGGCGGCGGTGGCGGAATAAACACAGCAACTGCCACCTATGGTTTTAACGGCGGTAATGAAGGTTCTTCCGGAGGAGGAGGAGGAGGAGGAGGATATACAGGTGGAAATGGCGGAAAGGGCGATCAAGGAGGCGTTCCGGATGACGGTTCCGGCGGCACTTCCTACAACACGGGAACAAATCAAAACAACAGTGCTACAAATAACGGTGGTGGTCAAGTTATTATTGAATTAGTTGCCACAATCACAGCTACCATAACGCAGCAACTACCGAATTGCAGCAATCCGACACAAAATAATATTTCAATTGATTTAACCGGCGATTACAACGGCAATACAACCGGTTTAGAATATGCAATTGTTGCGGGCAATACTTTTACCGGCATGCCAACATTTACACCTTTTAATGCCGACCCGTTAACTGTAAACGGCGTTGCAACCGGTACAAATACCGTGCGAATTCGATTAATAAACATTCCGACTGTTTACATTGATATTCCTTTCACGATTACGCCTTATGTACCGGGTATTCATATTAAGGATGCCAATTTTGCGAAGGCTGTAAGACTTAATTGCTTAACTTGTATTGATGCTTGCGATAATTTACTGCCGCCGGCAGCGAGTTTGCAAAGTTTAAATGTAAGCTTCAAAAGCATTGCCGATTTGACGGGTATAGAAGGCTTTACCGCTTTACAGTTTTTGGATTGCCACAATAATCAACTCACGAGTTTGCCGGCTAATTTGCCCTCAGGGTTGCAGACTTTGAATTGCTCCACTAACAACCTCACGAGTTTGCCGGCTAATTTGCCGTCAGGGTTACAGATTTTGTATTGCTCCGGTAATCAACTCACGAGTTTGCCGGCTAATTTGCCGTCCGGGTTACAGACTTTGAATTGCTCCGGTAATCAACAACTCACGAGTTTGCCGGCTAATTTGCCGTCAGGGTTACAGTTTTTGGCTTGCTTAGGTAATCAACTCACGAGTTTGCCGGCTAATTTGCCGTCAGGGTTACAGAATTTGTATTGCTTAGGTAATCAACTCACGAGTTTGCCGGCTAATTTGCCGTCAGGGTTACAGACTTTGGCTTGCGGCGGTAATCAACTCACAAGTTTGCCGGCTAATTTGCCGTCAGGGTTACAGTTTTTGTATTGCAACGATAACCCGATCACCTGCTTGCCGAGTTTGCCTGCCGGTTTAACATATCTTAACTTACACGGCACTCAAGTCTCTTGCATTCCCAATGCCATTTCCGGTAATTATTACACTGATTCGGGTTTTAATAATTTACCGATATGCGCCAAAGTAACGACACCGACGGCAACAATAACGCAACCGGATTGTAAAACTGCTACCGGCGCAATTACGATTACCGCACCGCTCGGAACGGGAATTACGTACAGGCTGGATGGCGGAACTGCTACCTCAACACCAAGTTTTACGGGTGTTGCGGTGGGTCAACGTAATATTACAGCTTCCGCGACTTGCAATACGCCCATGTCGTTGACTGTTACGATTAATCCGCAACCGACACCGGGTATTCATATTCCGGATGCCAATTTTGCTTCGGCGATTAAATCTTATTGCTTTACTTGTATTGATGCTTGTAATAATTTACTACCGCCGGCTGCGAGTTTGCCAACTTTAGATGTCAGCAGCAGCAGCATTGCCGATTTGACGGGTATAGAAGGCTTCACCGCATTACAGACTTTGTATTGCAACAATAATCAACTCACGAGTTTGCCGTCTAATTTGCCGTCAGGGTTACAGAATTTGATTTGCTACACTAATCAACTCACGAGTTTGCCGGCTATTTTGCCCTCAGGGTTAACTTATTTGAATTGCTCCTTTAATCAACTCACGAGTTTGCCGGCTATTTTGCCCTCAGGGTTAAAGAATTTGCTTTGTGGCTATAACCCGATCACCTGCTTGCCGAGTTTGCCTTCCGGTTTAACATTTATTAACTTAAATCGTACTCAAGTCTCTTGCATTCCCAATGCCATTTCCGGAAATTATATCACTGATTCGGGTACAAATAATTTACCGACATGCGCCAAAGTAACGACACCAACGGCAACAATAACGCAACCGGATTGTAAAACTGCTACCGGCACAATTACGATTACCGCACCGCTCGGACCGGGAATTACGTACAGGCTCGATAACGGCACGCCGCAAAGCGCGACAAGTTTTACGGGACTTACACCCGGTTCGTCACACACCGTAACGGCTTCATTGGGTTGTTCCTCAGCGTCAACAAATGAATTTCCTATACTGCGTCCGCCGACACCGCCTTTGGCACCGACAGTCAGCGTCACACAACCGACTTGCACGGTAACCACCGGCACACTAACCGTAACAAATCCGACAACCGGTTTTACATACAGTTTTGATAACGGTGTAAATTTTCAACAGTCAGCAACATCTTCTGCTTTTGCAACGGGTACAACGCATCAAGTTGTCGTGAAAAGTAATTTCAATAGTTGTGTTTCATCGCCAACAAGCGCGACAATAAATCCGGCATTAAATGTGCCTTCCGCACCGACGGTTTCTCAAACAGACCCGAGTTGCAATACGGCGATGGGAACGATTATGGTGACAAATCCGACAAGCGGTGTCACGTATAGTTTTGATAATGGCTTAAATTTTTCCGCTAATTCGACATCGGATTCTTTAGCCGGCAATGCCCTATATCAGGTCATTGTTAAAGATAATTCGAGTTTGTGTGTATCGTCGACAACACCGGTGACTTTGAAAGCGCAACCGTTACCGACATCGCACACGACGACCGTTACGCAATGCGATACTTACACTTGGGCTGCACCGCTCGGCAACGGAAAAACTTACACGAGTTCAATTAAAATAGATAACGTCACGACAAATCTCGCCGGTTGTAATCACACCGAAACTTTGGATTTAATGATAATCAACAGCGACGCACACACGACAAAAGTAACGCAATGCGATTCTTACACTTGGGCTGCACCGCTCGGCAACGGAAAAACTTATACGGGTTCGGTTAAAATAGATAACGTGACACTCAATATCGCCGGTTGCAATCACACCGAAACTTTGGATTTGACGATAAATAATTCACCGACAATACCGACTGTGAACTTAACACAGCCGACTTGTGCCGCACCGACGGGTACAATTTCAATCACCATTCAATCCGGTTGCGAATACAGTTTTGACGGCGGAGCAAGTTTTCAATCGGGTAATTCTTTGAGTGGACTTGCGCCGAAAACTTATACGCTGCAAGTCAGAAATAAAACGAGTTTGTGTGTATCGTTGACAACAACCGGTGAAATAAAAGCACCTGATGTTGCACCGCCGACTTTTTCCGCTTTGCCCGCACCGAGTACAATTAATTGTCCGGCAACGCCGAGTTTCACGACTCCGACGGCTCAAGATTTTTACGGCATAGCTTTGACTCCGACTTCAACGGACAAAACGACTGCCGGCATTTGTGCCGCCAATTATTCCGTTACGCGCACTTGGAGCGCAACGGACGGTTGCGGAAAAACATCAACGGCAAGTCAAACAATAACCGTGATTGATAATTCTAAACCGACTATCGCGCCGCTGCCGGCTGAAAGTACGATTGATTGTCCGTTATCACCCGTTTTCGCGCAAGCCAAAGCAACGGATATTTGCGGCAGCGTCAATTTAAGTTTCGCGGATGTAACGACCGTCGGTAATTCTCCGAACGCTTACACGATAACGCGCACTTGGACGGCAGCCGATGCTTGCGGCAACAGTGCGGCGGCAAGTCAAATCATTCACGTGCGCGATATGGATCAACCGTATATTTACAAAGACGGCGCGGTTTTGATTGCATCGCAAGGAACGAAATATCAATGGTATTCGGGTGAGGTGCCGCT
>JAYTIA010000718.1:0-7448 GCA_043732145.1 Saprospiraceae bacterium | reverse complement strand
TGAATTGACCGGTGAGTAAAATAAGTGTGCCGAATATTTTCACATCATTTTTCTCTGTCCATTTTGAAAAAACATTCAAACATTCTCCGGTATCTCCTTGAGCAATCAGTTGCTTTAGCTCTTCTTTGAGTGTTGTCATAAATCATTTATACTACGTCTTTTCAGACAATTAGGATTATTCAAACCCAAAAGTATAAAAAAGAGCGCATTATATTTTATTTTTGGCAAGTAATTTAAACTACAAAATAGTTTTATGCTTCATGATGAAGACGGTCACTTTATAGCCTTCACTACATAATACATATCAATCTCGCCTTTATTTTTTGCATGAAGTTTGCCGCGATAGCGACATTCAAAATTGTATCAGATTTCGCTGAAAGTGCTTTCCGAGATATTGACAAAACCGGTTTCACAAGTTTCTTGCAAACGTGCGGCGATATTAACGGTATCTCCCCAAATATCGTAAGCAAATTTTTTCACGCCGACAACGCCGGCAACAACATGACCGGTGTGAATACCGATACGTGCTTCAAAATAAGGCTCGCCCGACTGCATTTTATCTTGTTTCATATCACTCAAACACTCCTGAATTTCTAAAGCGGCGCGTATCATATTTAAAGGTGTAGAAGCACGAGCACTCAAACCGGAAGCACACATATAAGCGTCGCCGATAGTTTTTATTTTTCTAAACCATATTATGAAATAATAAAATCAAAAGCCTTAAAATAATTATCTAACTGGTTCACCAATTGTTCGAGCGTGAATTGTTCCGATATTTTAGTAAAACTTTTAAAATCGGTGAACATCACACTCGCTGTTTCGTAATGTCGTGCTTTCGCTTTGCCTTGCGTTTTAAGTTCTTCAGAAATCGCTACCGGTAAAATGTTTAGTAAGAGTTCATCGCTGCGTTAAGGTTCATTTTCAATAATGCCATTTTTTTCTACCAAAAATTTTTTCTGCATAATATTCATTCTGTAACGGCGCAATAGTAAAAATCCGATAGCCGGTGCCGACAATAAGACGAGCAATAATACATTTCTGAAATAATCGGCGCGTTGTAATCGGGCTTTTTGTCCTTGTTTTTCTTGTGCGTACACGATGGAATCAAGTGCGTATTCACTCCGCATAGATTCTACAAGTTTTTGATTGCGGTCAGTGAGGCGAGAAAAATCTTCTTTTTCTTTAGTGACACTTGACAATTACAAATTTTTGAAAGCAATAATTTGTTGTGCCTGTTGAGTTTGTTCGCTCAAAGATTGTTCGCGTTGACGCAAATAATTCATCGTCGTATTTAAACCGGCTTTTTCACTCCGTAATAAATTTATTTCTTCATTCAATCTAAATCGCTCCCGCTCTAATTGTTCTGCTTGTTTTCGATATTCTTCGCGCAACGCATTCATTTCGCCCTTATTGACAGGTACAGATTTGTTGACGAAAGAAGGTATAGCACCGGAAACATCTGCGACTAAAATTTCTTGCACTTTTTGATGTAATTCTTTGGCTTGTTGATGAAAAGAATTGACTTCGCGTATTTTTCCTTCAAATTTCGCCATATCAGCCATGCGCTCCAAACATTTTATCGCAAAAATTAAATCATTACCGTGCAAAGCGCGTTCTTTACCTCTATTATATCGATATTTGGCTTCACTGTATTTTTTTACTGCGCGAAGCCTTCAGCATTTCTATAAGCTGCTTTTGCAGCCATATTATCATCACCCAAATCGAGCGCGATGCTGTAAGCTTGATGTGCGTTGAAAGAAGATTTTTGGTAATTTGTTACGGCATATTTTTCGGATAATTGAAAAAATATCGCCATTTTTTCTCGCAGGTCTTCCGTTTTTTTAAGTTTATCTTCCAATGATTCTATACCTATTTCCTACTCAATAATAGAAAAAGATGTGAAAACGATATAAAAAATTAAAAGAAAAGTTTTTTTATCCATAAAGATTAGTTAGTTGGTTAGTTGGTTGATTTGTTGGTTAGAATGACTAACTAACTAACCTACTAATTAAATAACCAACTAACTAATAACCAAATCTTGCACCAATTTTAAAAAATAAGATATTTTTCTATTTTTGTGGATAAAAATAATTCAATGAAATTAATTTCACTTTCAACTTTCTATTACTGCAGTTTTTTTCTGGTTCTTCAACCAAGTTGTAACGAACCTGAACAAAAAATTATTTCTCAAAATACTATTTCAAATATAAAACTTGCGACCGATTTTGAAAAAAGAATCGCCGGCTTGAGTTTCGTCGCACCGCCTAAACCTTTTTCCGAAAATGCTTTTTTAGAAGTAAAAAAAGTAAAAGCCGAATGGATTGCTATTATTCCTTACGGTTTTACAAAACCTGGTGAAGCGTCTGTGCATTTTAACAATTCAAGTAATTGGCGATGGTGGGGAGAATCGCTTGAAGGCGTTCGTGCAACGATTGATTCGGCACACAAAAACAATGTTCAAGTGATGATGAAGCCGCAAGTTTATGTGCCGGGCAGTTGGGTAGGTGCAATTGATTTTAATTCGGATCAAGAATGGCAAGCGTGGGAAAAAGATTATGCGCAATACATTATGACGTTTACGGCTATCGCAGCAGAAAAAAAAGTTGAAATGGTTTGTATCGGTACTGAATTTACAAAAAGTACGGAAAAACGTACAGCTTTTTGGAAAAAATTAATTGCCGAAATTAGACAAAAATATTCAGGAAAATTGGTTTATGCTTCTAATTGGAATGATTACAGCACAATTGGTTTTTGGGATGATTTAGATTTTGTCGGCATTGATGCATATTTTCCTTTAACGGATGACACGACACCAAGTATTTCCGTTTTAGAAAAAGCGTGGCAACCATATATAGATAGTTTGCGCACTTTTCAAAAGCGCGTGAAGAAAAAAATTATTTTTACCGAATATGGTTATTTAAGCGTTGACGGTTGTGCCGGAAAAAGTTGGGAACTTGAAAAACGTGTACGTTCTCTACATGTTAACGAACAAGCACAAGCAAATGCCATAGAAGCACTTTGGAAAGTGTGTGGTAAAGAAACGTGGTGGCACGGTGGTTTTATATGGAAATGGTATCCTGAAGGTATGGGTCACGAAGGACACAAAGAACGCGATTATACGCCGCAAGGAAAATTGGCGGAAAAAATATTGATGAATTGTCAATAGTTTTAAGCTCTGAGCTTTTAAGCTGAGAACCCGGCAGACAATAAAATTAGCAGATTCTTTAAATTCCGATAATTCTGATAAAAAATGAATAGTACTATCTCACCAGAAAAAAATCGCTTCACAAAATTAGTAGAAGCCATTAAGCAATCGCTTAAAGGCGAAGAACACGATTACACACAAGGCAGTATATCAAGAGCAGTCGTTTTGTTGGCGATACCAATGATACTCGAATTGAGTTTGGAAAGTGTTTTTGCAGTAGTGGATATGTTTTTTGTCGGTAAGTTAGGACAAAATGCGATTGCAACCGTCGGCTTGACGGAATCTGTCATCACCATTATTTATTCAATCGCTATAGGATTAAGTACCGCAGCAACCGCTATCGTTGCGCGACGCATCGGCGAGAAAAATTCGGAAGGTGCTGCTCACGCCGGTGCGCAATCTATTGTAATTGGTTTAATCTCTGCATTGATATTGAGTGCAACCGGATTTTTTTTCGCTAGCAATGTTTTATTTTTGATGGGTGCAAGTCCGGACGTAGTTTCCGAAGGCAGTATTTTTACACGCATCATGCTAGGTGGCAGTACGGCTATTATGATGTTGTTCCTCATCAATGGTGTGTTTAGAGGTGCGGGTGATGCATCAATGGCGATGCGCAGTCTTTGGATTGCGAGTATAATCAATATAATTCTTTGCCCGATTTTTATAAATTTTTTCGGACTGAAAGGTGCGGCAATTGCTACCGTTATCGGGAGAAGTACCGGTGTAATTTATCAAGTTTATCATTTATTCAGAGGCAATGGTATTTTAAAATTTCGCTCGGATCATTTCACACCGGTTTGGTCTTTGATAAAATCAAATATTGAAATTGCAATGCCTGCTACATTGCAATTCATCATCGCAAGTGGCAGTTGGATTATTTTAGCGCGATTAGTGGCAGAGACAGGCGGTACAACAGCTTCAGCCGGTTATCAAATTGCGATTCGCAATGTCGTCTTTTTTATTTTACCGGCTTGGGGTTTGAGTAACGCTGCTGCAACACTTGTCGGACAAAATTTGGGAGCAGAAGAACCTGAACGTGCAGAAAAAAGTGTATGGATAGCAACACGCTACAATATTTTTTTTATGGGGACAGTTATGATTTTATTTGTTTTCTTCGCCGAATACATCATCCGTATTTTCACGCACGACGATGCAGTAGTTAAAGTCGGGGCTTTATCTTTACACATCATGGGTATGGGCTATATTTTTTACGGTATCAATATGGTGATGATGCAGGCTCTGAACGGTGCCGGTGACACGCGCACACCAACTATTATAAGTTTTATTGGCTTTTGGCTTTTTCAAGTTCCGTTGGCGTATTATTTAGCAAAAGAGTTGCATTGGAATGCCGAAGGTGCTTTTATCGCCATTCCGGTTGCCGAAACTATGATTGCATTAGCATCGCTGTATTTTTTTAAACAGGGTAAATGGAAACAAGTGAAAGTTTAATTTAGATAATGGATTGAGAAATACCGGACAATGAAACATAAGAGTTGTGAGTTGCATCATTTAGTAACTTACACCTCACAGTTCATAGCATTTGTTTATATGCTTCAATTTTCAAAAATCCTTCTTCTTTAACAATTGCTTCAATATCGAATTGATGTGCAACATCTGCCATTTCTTTCGATTCTAAACTACCTTTTGTATTTAATAAATTGGAAAGAGATAACAAACACTTTTTGTTTGTTATCAGGAGTTCATTCGTTTCAGCTACTAAACGCGCCATCATTTTTTCAATATCCGTATCTGTGGCATATTTATTCATCGTGTAAGCAAATTCGAGCGTATATACTGCCTGAAATTCGTCATCGAAACCATATTTTCTTATAAAATCCGACGCTAAAACCGTTGCCATTTCCCTATCATTGCTGCGTCCGATACTTGCACGTTGTTTACCAAAAATAATTTCTTCCGCAATACCACCGGCTAAATAAATTTTTATTTTTTTAATCATGGTTTCGCGTGTTTCGTAAATTTGGTGCGGGAAAGTGAAACCACCGGCATAACTGCTGGCGACTTTACTTTTCAGTTGCAGTGGTGCCAAACCGAACAAAACCATATAAGCAATAGCATGACCGGATTCATGGACAGAAATACTCGCGACATTGTCTTCTACATTGCTTTCTCGAATTTTATCAATACGACCAACATAAGGAATTACTTCGTTGTGATGCTCGACTTTAGCAATCAATTGGTTTTTTTCAGAATTGTAGTCAATCGAAATTGTTTTTTCACCACCGACGAGTGCCGTAAAAAGTAATTTTGATAAATTTGTTTCTAAAATATCAATCACACTGCTAAAAACAGGGCGCACACCTTGAACCGGAAACACACCGTTTCGATAAATTAACTCGTTGATGGCGTGTGTCAGTTTTAAAGTAATGTCGAATTTTTCTTGCGTCGAATGAATGACACGAGATAATTCGCGTGAAATTAATTCTTCAAAATCTTTTTTACGCAAACTTGTATAAATTAAATGGATATTCCCGAAACGCGCCACCTGTTCCGGTCGAAATTTTCGAGACAATGCATTTTTTATATCTACTAAAGTAACTTTTTGAGTATAGGCATAAAAAATATCGGCATCAATATCCGATTCACTTGTTTGTCGCGCCATATCGAAAGCCTCATCTAAATTACCGCTGATAATGATGAGCGTTTTAGAATGATCAACGGGTTCGTAAATTTTCTTTTTTTTCTTTTCGTTTTTAACCATCTCAAAAATATCTTTTTGAGTCAAATCGGTTAAATTAGAAATGTCTGTGTCCAATGCCAAAGCTTTTTTCAGTTGCGTAGCTTCCCACCAACCGATGCCTTCGTCGGGCGTATCTGACACTTCTTCACCTCTTAATTTTCTCTTTTGATTCATTTTTTGGTTGTACATATAGGTGTACAAATATTGGTCGAGATCGGTTTTTTCTTTTTTTGAAAGTTTACCATCACTTAACAATTCCCAAAAATCGGTAAACTTGGTAGAATCCATCGGCTTACCCTCATGATCAAGTGTATTAAAACGTTGAATTTCGTCGAATAAAATTATTTTCGGACGCTCATCATTCAATTCATTGCGCTCTAATGTTTCTGTAACAGAACTAATCCAACGTGTATTATCAATATTACTTAATTCAACTTCCAAAAAACGGTCTTGAAAACTCAAAGCCTTCACCAATTTTCTGATTAAATCCGTTTTTCCAACACCCGTCATGCCCCATAAATTTACAATAATTGGGCGATTTAAAATTTCAGGCATTAAATACCATACTTGAATATAATCCATCAAACTATCAATAATAGCATCAATACCGATAAAATGTTCTTTTAATAGGGCTTTTGCTTTTTCTAATTCCGCTTTTCTTTGATTAATTTCCTCTAAATTGATGTACATAATTTTAGTTAATGGTTAATGGTTAATGGTTAATGGTTAATGGTTAATGGTTAATGATTTATGCTAAAATGTAAAAAAATAAATTAATTCTATTTTTTACATCGAATGCACACAAACCGTCATTAATCATTAACCATTAACCATTAACCATTATCACCATCCCGTTCGATATTCGCGTTTAACAAAATCGTTTGCCGGTGCGAAGTTAGTAATTTTCATATTATTACCGTCCCAAAGTAATTTTTTTCTTCCGGCATAATCAAATCCGTTGCCGGTAGCACGCGGTGTACGGTAATTATAACTTCTGATAGCGAGATTACCCATTAAAAGTGCTTCCGTTAAAGGACCCGCATAATCAAAAGATGAAGTGAGTGCTTTGTGTTCCGCACTGTTGAAACCAGCTTTACACGCTTCTGCCCACATAGCTTGATGACCGTTTTCCGGTAAAATTTTTACACTCGGATCCGGTGTTTTTTTAGGCATCAATATTTTACTGCCGTCTTTTAAATAAACGCGCGGATTTGTTCCATAAGTGCCGCCCATTAAAATACCTTTCGTACCGATCATCATCACACCGTTTGAACCGTCGTCATCACCCATAAAATCGTCTGCAGGAATTAAATCCGGATGGAACGGACGAATACCGCCGTCACTCCAATACATCGTTACGTCAGATTTATTTTTTTCCGTTGCCAAAAATTTTAATTTTACTTGCGAAGAGGGCGGACAACCTTCCGGAATATATTCCGGTGTCCAATCTTTTGTAAAAACGGCGCCGGCACTACATTCTACTTCAGTCGGATACCCTAAACCCAAACTTCTGAAAGGCGTATCCAACAAATGACAACCCATATC
>JAYTIA010000717.1:0-2823 GCA_043732145.1 Saprospiraceae bacterium | reverse complement strand
AAACAGATGATACTTTGAAAGTGTTAACACCATTAGCGATTCGCTGTATGGCGAAGGCAGTTTATTCAACCAATAATATCGGTCATTACGGTTTAGCTTTTGATTTTTACAGCCATTTCACATCGCCTATTCGTAGGTATTCCGATGTATTGGCGCACCGTATTTTGTTTGAAAATTTAGGTGCAGTGAAAAGCTATGATAAAGAAAAATTAGAGTTGCAGTGCAAACACATTTCCGACCAAGAGAAAAAAGCGGCAGAATGTGAGCGCGAAAGTGTACGTTACAAACAAGTTGAGTTTATAAAAAATAAAGTCGGCGAAGTTTTTGTCGGCGTTGTGACAGGTATGATTGAGCGCGGATTTTTTGTTCAACTCACCGATATTTTTGCCGAAGGCATGGTCAGTTTTAGTCGTTGTCCGGAACCTTTTCAATTAGAAACATCGCGTTTGAAAGCAACCGGCATGCGCAGCGGTAAAATTTTAAAAATCGGACAAATTGTGCGCGTTCAAATAGTAGATGCCGATTTAGAAAACAGAAGGATTGATATGCGTTTGATAGAATTTTGAACAATTGAAAAATGAAAAAGGGCCGAAAGCCCGAAAGCCATCAGCGAAGGGTGAAACCTATCTTATGCATCATGATTAAAAATTTTTATTGTGAGCGCGTAAACCGTTGAAAAAATCAAAACGCCGAACAATAAATGAAGTGGTTGAAGTTCTTTTGGAATACCGTAATTATTCATAGATATACCGAAAATAACTTCCATCAAAAGCAAAGCTACTAAAGCGGATGACAGAAAGCGGATACCGGAAACACTATCAAAATAGCTGCGCAATTGATAATACCAGTAAACAATTGCTGCTGTGAGCAGGTAATAAAAATATTTGTGAACGTTATAGATACCCGTTAAATGTGATACCCAGTTATTGCGTTGATTTTCGCCCATTGTTTTCGCTATTACATCTACTTGTTGTCGCACTTGTGTTCCCATCAATATTTGCGCGATTACTAAAACGCAAACAATGATGGCTGTGATTTTGAGTTTTGAGTAGCTCCTGTTTGGCAACCGATTGCTCAAAGTGGATGACTTAAAGCTATTTTGCTGATATATGACATCTGACAACTGATAACCAGTTATCAATGCGATTAAAATTAACAATGCCACAATCATGTGAACGGTAATAAATCCGGGCATTAAATTCGTGGAAACCACTATTGACCCTAACCAACCTTCAAAGCCTACGCCGATAAAACCAACCAGTGATAATAAAAAAATTCGGTTGCCGAGTGTGCGATTTTCGATTTTCATTTTTCGATTTTCACTTTTCGATTCAAGCGCTAAAAATCCAAAATCGAATTGCCTGACGCGCCAGGCTAAAACAGTTGTGATAAAAATAAAAAAACCAACTAAAACGCCAACCAATCTATTCAAATATTCAATCCAAGTTTTAACAGCGTTGAAAGGCTCTTCGTCATGGACCGAAGGGTCATTAATTATTTTTTGAGCAATGTCACCCATACCGAGGCGCGATAGAGTTTTTGCGACCCGAGTATTTTTTTTCTCGCGCAAGGCGACATAATGCGCTCGATAATCGGCGGGTAAGTCGAGAGCATTTGTGGGTGGCACCCAACAATCAAAACATTTAGGCCAATCCGGACAACCCATGCCGGCTCCTGTTGAACGCACCAATCCGCCGACACCAATTAAAACAATGGTTGCAATAATCGTAATCATGCTCCAAGTTCTAAATTGTTTAACACGCCTCATGTTTTAAATTTTAATTTTTTGATACAAAGGTAAAATAATGAACAATGAATATTGAACAATCAATAACATTGCTACAAATTGATTGGCAATAATTGGTACAAAATAAAACCGGCGGTTATTTTTATTCAACTGTTCATTTATTCTTTCAAACAATTTTTTTTTTAAAAAGATTTCGCAGCGAAAAAAAAGATTTAAACTACAAAACCGAATGTATTTTATAGTTTTGTGCAGAAATGAATATCAACCTTAATAATTTTTTATTTTCAAAAGCATTTTATGTTTTCAGCTTTAAAAAAAATAAATACGACCGGCTGGATTTTCATCGGTCTCTTTACCGGTGCGATATGCGGACTTTTATTTCCGGCAGTGTGTGTGAATTTTGATATTTTCAGTAGAATTTTTTTGAATTTAGTGAAGTGTATCGTCGCACCACTTTTATTTTCTACACTTGTGATAGGTATTGCCGGTCATGCCGATATAAAACAAGTTGGACGCATGGGTTGGAAATCCATATTGTATTTTGAAATAGCTACAACACTCGCGTTACTTTTCGGATTGATTGCTGCAAATTTAATTCGTCCGGGTGATGGTGTTGATTTGTCGAGTATAGATAAATCCCAAAAATTGGCGGTGGCGGCATCTCAAAATTGGAAAGATATTGTACTGCATTCGTTTCCGGAAAATATTGCCAAATCAATAGCTGAAGGACAAGTATTACAAGTTGTCGTTTTTACTATTATTTTTTCGATAGGTTTAACGATGACACCGCAACCGCACCGACAACGCATGCTCAATTTTGCAGAAAGTCTGGCGGAAGTGATGTTTAAATTTACTAAAATCGTGATGTACTTCGCACCGATTGGTGTTTTTGGAGCCATGTCTTTCGCAACAGCTAAAATGGGTGTGTCTATTTTCGGACCGATTTTGAAGTTAATTCTCACACTCTATGGTTCTTTGGCTTTGTTTATTTTGTGTGTTTTGTTGCCGATAGCTTTATTATTTAAAATTAAAATCAGAAAATTTTTGAGTTTTGTTTCCGAACCGGTATCTATAGC
>JAYTIA010000716.1:0-2828 GCA_043732145.1 Saprospiraceae bacterium | reverse complement strand
AGTTTTGCTGTATTATTTTGTAGGGACAGATCGCGACCTGTCCCTACAAAATAATACAGCAAAATTGACAACAAATTTAATTGGAGGTTGCATCTATTCGACCGGAGAAGAAAAAAATCGGATAAAAATAATTTTTAACTTTTTAGAATTTTCTCAAAACAAACACTGTTATCTACATTTTCATACTGTCCATAATTCGGAATGATTTCATAGCCTGATTTTTTATAAAGCGCAATTGCGTCGGGTTGCCTTACACCGGTTTCTAAAATACATTTTTTGAAATCAAGTTCTAAAGCCCAAAGTTCTAATGCTGCTAAAATTTTCCCGGCAATTCCCTGCCCACGCATTTCCGGCGCCACATACATACGTTTCACCTCTGCCGTTGCCGTATCATATTTTTTTATCGCACCGCAGCCGATAGGTTTTTGGTTTTCGTAAACGACAATAACGTGCTTGATGTGTGTTATTTTATTGAATTGATTATAAAAATCGTGTTCATCACCATCTGTCATTGCCAAATGTGCATCTAAAAGTTTTACAAGTGCTTTGAAATCTTCGTTGTCGGAATTTGTTTTTAAAAATATCATTGATGAAATGTTAGTCGGTTAGTCTATTAGTCAAAATATTATGAGCAGCGACTAACCGACTAATCGACTAATAAATCAACCAATTACACGCATTGCTTCCCGCGCTTTATAAGAAATAATTGCCGACGCACCGGCGCGTTTAAAGGCTGTCCAAATTTCTAAATGACCTAAATCGGCATCAATCAGATTATTTTTTGCTAAAAGTTCAATTGCCGCATATTCGCCGCTGACATGATAAACAGCAATCGGAGCGGTTGTTTGTTGGCGCAATTTTGTGAGAATATCTAAATAAGGCAATGCCGGCTTCACCATAAGAATGTCTGCGCCTTCTTTTAAATCGCGCAGAGAAGATGTAATGGCATCGCCGCCGTTTCTAAAATCCATTTGATAGGTTTTCCGATTTGTAATTTTCAAATCTTTTGCCGGCGAAGATTTACATACATCTCTGAATGGTCCGTAAAAATTAGATGCAAATTTTGCGGAGTAGCTCATAATGGCGACATCAGATAAATTATTTTCGTTTAGCTTTTCTCGAATGGCGCGCACGCGACTATCCATCATATCACTCGGTGCGATGCAATCTGCGCCGGCTTCTGCTAAGAGTAGTGCATATTGCGCTAAAATTTGCACAGTTTCGTTGTTTAAAACTTTATCTTGATTGCGATTGAGTACGCCGCAATGCCCGTGCGAAGTATAACTGCACAAACACAAATCAGTCGCAATCCAAATATCGTTACCAAAATTCTCTTTGAGTGTTTCGATGCAACGCACGGCAAAATCGAAACTAAAAGTTGTATCAAAGCGGTCTTTTGGTACCGGAAAGAATAAAAATTTTGATACGCCCGCCTTCAAATCTAATTCAGTTTGTCGTAACGCAGATTCAATGGTTTCGCTGAAAACATTAGTCATTGTCGGCGAACCGGAACGTTTCGATAATGTTTCGTCAATAAATATTGGTTGTATAAATTCTTTGACGTGCAGTGTGACTTCGCTCGCCAAATCGCGGATATGTTCGTTGGCGCGTAATCTTCTTTGATTTATGTAAAAAGACATATTCGATTTTAGATTTTAGACTTTGGATTTTAAATTTTGGACTTAGTGACAATAGACTTGCTTTTCTATCGTCAGTAAGTCCAAAATCAGTAAGTCTAAAATTCCTAATTCTTAACAGCGGAAGGCTGAGTGCTGAGATATGAAGGCTGAAAATCAATTTTCCACCCCATATTTTCTGCAAGCGTACGCAAGGCATCGAAGTTTTTAATGCCTTGTTCGCTTACCGTTTTCATTAAAGTACTGCCGATTGCGATGGTACGAATCGTGTCCATTGCTTTTTTATTCAAGCGCGTATAATCCTCATTTGAAAATTGATTGAATACGCCGTTATTGATGTCGTAATAACTGATGTCCGGTTCAATGGAAATGATACTTGGTTCCGGAATACCGGAAATATGAATCGTTTTCGAAGCTTCGTCGGTTACTACTTTCATACCCGATAAATCGTATCCTGCCGAAACTTTTGCCTTTACTTTGATGATAATTTTTTTCGTCGAATTGAAAAAATAGTACGACTTCGTATTCTCTTCGCTGTAAACCTCGGAAAAATAACCTTCGGTATTCACCAATTTCGTCACCGTTTTTATCTGATTGAGTAACACTTGAGCATCCGTTTTTGTTTTCTCGGTCGGTCGTTCATACCACCACTTAGAAATAAACATTCCGAGCAGCAAAGCAGCGATAAAGGCAAGGAGGATAAATAGGTTTTTTAGCATAAAGTCAATTTAATCGGTTGGTCAAGTTAGTCGGTTAGTTGGTCGGTCTTATACTAACCGACCAACCGACTAAATTATATCGTCGAGTGCATTTTGAAGTTCACTGTAAGCGTGTTTATCATTTTCTTTTTTTGCGATTATCATTCCCTTTTCATAGGTATCTATTGCTTTATCATGTAAATTTAATTTTTCGTACAATTTTCCAAGATGATAATACGTGCCGACATAATTCGGATGTAAGATTTCTAATCGCGTATAATATTGCAAGGCTTGCACCATGTCAGACATTTTTTCATATTCTTTCGCCAAAGCGAACAAAAGAAACGCATCGTCCGGCGATTCTTCTAAAAAAGTTGTAAGTTGTTGTAAACGAGACAAATCAGTTGAAAGTTGAAAATTGAAAATTGAAAGCTCACAGCTCATAGCTCACAACTAAATTATGGCGTCTATTTTTTTTGCCAACGCGAAATCT
>JAYTIA010000715.1:0-7479 GCA_043732145.1 Saprospiraceae bacterium | reverse complement strand
TTTGTCATAACTGATAATTTGTTTTACGTCACACCCCCAACCACTTGTTATCGTTATCATTTGATCTGAATCGGAAAATGTTGTACCGCTTGCGCATTTAGAATCAATAGGTAGGAGTTGAACTTTGCCGTCGAGTGTTACTTTATAAGTTTTTGCTTTCGGAATATCTTGAAAAAAAACCTCTCCTTGTGCATTCGCTATTATTCCCTCAGTAAAAGTATGTCCCTCACTTACTAATTCCCAATCAACATTTTCGGTTAAAATATCATTCAAATAAGTGTTTTTAGTTTTACCTTTTCCAACAGATTTCGGATAATCTTTCCATAACCAACGCATAGCTTGCGGGAAAATCGCATTTCCTTGTTTACCGTTATGCCCATCTTCTCCCCAAACATGATTTACTTCGTATCCTGAAAACTGCAATGCGCGTTCCATACTTTCATTTGCTTTCCACCAATCACCGCCATAAATATTCAAATCGTTTGAACCGTCTTGAAGAAAAATGCGAAGTGGTTTAGGTTCATACTTACGAATAAGTCCGGGGTATCTATCAGCGCCACGTAAACTGACATAGGTTCCAATAGCACTAAAAACTTTTGAAAATTCATTCGGATTCTCCCAAGCAACTGTGAAAGCACAAACTGCACCACTGCTTGAACCGCCAATGGCTCTATCATTTCCGGATTTTGAAAGTTTGATTTCTTTGCCGCCGGTGGTTTTCATTTTCTCAACTTCCGGAAAAATTTCTTCCAATAAAAATTTGGAATAATTATTACCTAAACCGTCGTATTCAAAACTTCTATTAAAACGATCTAATGCAGTTTCAGCATTTTCAGGTTGAACGCGACCGGATGTTATGAAAATACCAATAGTAATGGGTATTTCGTTTTTGAAAATCAAATTGTCAAATACAGTTGGCGCATTCCACTGAATGCCGTCTTGATTCACATAAACACAAGCCGGCTTATCTCCTTGATACTGTTTTGGAATATAAATTGAAACTTCTCTCGTAGTTCCGGGGAATATTTTTGAATTATTATAAGTAAATTTTAAAATTTCTCCTTTAGGCACACCAACTTGTTCTATTGACGCTGAATCAATTGTGTATTGTTCAGTTGGCTTTTGTGAAAAAACGTTTGAACAAATAAAAAAAAATAAAAGTAAAAATTGATTTTTCATTACAGTTAATTTAATTTTTAGCATTAATAATTTTACCCCGTTTCATATTTAATTCAAGAGCGGGTACTTTCAATACTTAACCCATACTTTTTTCCCGCCTTTTGAAATTGATTTAAAAATGGCTTCAACAATTTGCATATCTTTCAAACCTTCATAACCATCGCAATTCGGATGCGGTGCATTGTTTAAAATAATATCTGCCATACCCGTCATTTGATAAGTCTGATGCGTTACTACCGGCTGATTAACACTGCCTTTATAAGTTTTTGCTTTGAGAGGTCCATAAGCGAAAGCTGGCGAAAGCTCATAAATATCTTTTTCACCGGCTACATAGAGGCGATCGAAATCATTAAAATTATAAGTTGTCGCACAATTTGCTATTACGCCACTCGGAAATCCTAATTGCCAAGTGATGGTTTCATCCACCTCTTTAAATTTTACAAAATCGGTTTTTTGTTCTTGTGCTGTCACCCAAACCGGATCTTCTCCCGTCGCATAACGTGAACCATTTATCGCATACACGCCAACATCCATCATGGCACCTCCACCTGCCAATGCTTTTTTCAATCGCCACTGAGTCGGATCACCGATTTTGAAACCCATTGTAGCATTCACAAAAAGTATTTTGCCGAGCTCTCCCGAAGTGCGCATGCGTATCAATTCTTTTGTGAAGGGTTCAAAATGCAGACGATAACCAATTAAAAGTTTCACGTTAGCATTTTTGCAGGCATCAATCATTTCTTTACATTCTTTTACATTTACAGCCATCGGCTTTTCACAAATTACGTGTTTACCGGCTTTTGCAACCCGCAACGTATGTGGATGGTGTAAAGCGTTCGGCGAAGTCACATACACAACATCAATGTTCGGATTGTTTTTTAAATCGTCGAACGTTTCGTAAGAATAACAGTTTTCTTTTGGGATACCGTATTTTTTTTGCCAATTTTCCAATTTTGCGGGTGTGCCTGATATGGCACCAACAATTTTTGCATTAGTACACATTTGCATGGCTTCAGCCACGCGATTAGCATAACTTCCCAAACCACAAAATGCTACGCGCAATTGTCGTGCTTCAGTACTTTGTGTTTTTAAAGTTGGCAAATCATTAAAGAAAGGCAAAACCACAGAGGCTGCGGTCATTTTTTTTATAAAATCGCGACGTGTTGACATTATTTGGTTGAAATTTAGTTGTCTGAGAAAAAATCTTTTTCCGGAAGGATTTGAAAAGCTAATACCGGTCATTATGCAACCAAAGATAATTCAAAATTTAGAATTTAGTGTATGTTTTTAAATTTCTTCGTAGTAATATGAATAGTCAATGCCTTTCATAAACATTTCGCGGTCATTTATTTTATTGGTTAATGCGGTTTGCAATAGTTTTTTTAAAACACTACTGTTTGTCGGGCTTTGCATCATTGCGTTCATATAATCTCGTTTGCTTATTTTGCTCCAATCTACACATTTTTCCAAACGCTTTTTCAATATCAAATCCAACCATAATCGGGTGCTTCTGCCGTTGCCTTCCATAAATGGGTGTGCAATATTCATTTCTACATATTTATTCACGATTTCGTCAAAAGTAGCTTCGGGCATTTCATCTATTTGTTTTAAAGTGTTGCTTAAAAAGTGTGATGTAGCAAATTGAAAACCACCTTTTGAAATATTTTTTTGTCTGATTTGCCCCGCAAAATCATACAAACCGCCGAACAAATAGGCGTGAATTTTTTGTAAGCCTTTGGCTGTACCCACTTCAAACCCATCAATCAGGTTACTTTCAAAAAGGGTGTATGCTTTTTTCTTGCTTTGCCCGTCAATGCTGTTATCGCTGTATATAAACCAATCCAAAAATTTCATTGCCTTGTTGTTAGGGAAATTTTTGGCTAAAGCAATAATGCCCTCACTATCTAAAGTGTCGGTTAGGTATTTTTTACCGTCTGATGCGGATAATTTCAGTCTGTGAGTGCTACTCACAAACTGAACATTTTCTTGAATTAATTTGCGTTTGTACCACCTCCAATAGTTACCGGCTTTAGTATAATCCGGTTCTTGGTTCAAAATACCAACAACATCAACAACACTAAACCACCATTTCGCGTTTTCTTCGTCCCAAAGGGCGCGCACTTCTCGGTCGTTAAAAAAACGTATGGATATTTTATTTGTATGCTGACTCATTTAATTTTTATGACTCGTGGGTATTCCTGTCTCGTTTATCCGATCTGTAAGCGTATTTCAGGTCAGATAATTTAGCTGTTAAACTTTATTCGATTTGCGTTTCCTTAATCATTAAAATTTTATATCGGACTACTGTATTAAAACTAAAGCATAAAGTTAGAGTTTTAGCCGAGAGGCATAAATCTATTCTTAATTATGTACTTAAAGGCATAGTAATTTTCGAATCCAGTTTCTAACATTTTTTCTTTTCCAAAAATTCGAAATGCTGATTGAATAGCCATTACACAACCAAAGATAATTCGATTTTAGAACTTAGAAACATTTATCGCCAATAAAAAAAACTCGTGCGAAAAATTTTTTTCAAAAACTTTTTTTGTGTGAAAATAATTTCAAAAAAATCTCGCGTAGAAATTTTTTTTGAAAACGAAACGAAAAATATTTTTGAAACACTTTTCGTTTTGAATTTTGAAAAATAAAAAAGCGATAACGAATGAGTTGTGCATTCGGTATCGCTTTTTTTATTTTTGTTTTCTCCGGTCGTGAGACCGGTTGATAGTTTATGCATATCGGAAGACTTGAACAAGCGAGAAACAAAATATTATACAGTTTACTTTATCCTTTTGGCGTTTTTAATTTTAACGTGAACGCCGTCAATATCTTTTATCCAAATTTTTAAATTAGGATCAATCCAATCAATTATATTCAGAATATTAGCGTGAATATGTTCACACTCAGACAAGTCAAATAGTTTACCTTTAAAAATTATTGGCTCGTTATGATAAACTCGATTTCTAAAGACCCTTATATCATATAAAGCATCGCTTATTTCCTTACGTCCATATCCCGAAGGTAGATTCCGGAATAACTGAATTGGTCTGCCTTTCAAGATTTTGTAATGGTAAACTTCAAAAAACTCTGTCCAAAATCCTAGAGTTTGTTCTGCTATAATTTTTCCCGATGTGACGGTCCTACCACTATTCTTAATTTTTTTCTCTGCTTTAGCAACTTCTTTTTTCAGATATTCATTGGTTATAATTTTCCCTGTTCTTTTATCAAGGTGACGCAGCGACGGATGAATCATAAATCCGGTTTGTTGATTTATTATCCAATCAGGATCTGCAAAGTACTTTTCTAAAGTAGTATTTATGCCATTTCTCAAAACGACTTCAAGTGTGTTAAGTAACGGATAAAATGATTGAGCAATTTTTAAATTTGCTTTGTAAAGTCGTTCTGCTTTTCGATTATTTTGATTCGCAGCTACTAAATATCGGTCTATCCTTGAAGTTGAAATGTGTAGTTTTACTTTGTTGAAATTCATTTCTAAACTTTTTTGCAAAAGTATAAAAAAGTCTTTATCTTTGTGCCGTGATGCTTGGTAAAGCCTCTTGCTTTCGAGTAACGTAACCAAGTTTTAAGAACATAGCGTTTCAACTTCATCGGTTGGAACGCTTTTTTTATTTTTGTTTTCTCCGGTCATGAGACCGATTGATAGTTTGGGCAAGTTGGAAGACTTGCACGAGCGGATAAAAAATTTAAGATTTAGAAGCTGTACTACTTTAGAAGGGTAAGTCATCATCAGCAGTATAATCTTTGTGAAAAATTTTATATTCATCTGGTGCATGTTCAGAAAGATATTGCTCGAATTTAGAAAGATCAAAATCGAAATTAGTATTGCTTATAAGTTGTCTATATGTATTCAAATATTTGTCTTTATGTTTTATGTCATAGTTTTTAATTATTTTCAAGCAAAGTTCGGTAAATTTCTTTTTCATTTCGACAGAATTAATGTACAATCCAAGTTGATTATAGACATTCTTATCGTGAAATTTTAGCAAATTTGACGAAAACCTATAAGTATGCCCCCCAGCCGTAAAAATATAAGTTAAGATTGAATTCTGATCGTCTAGAGAAAGTTTATTTAAATCGGAACCAAATAACTCAAAAAGTGAAATTACGATACTTTCATCACCTTTATCAACTTCTTCAACCAAAAATTTCAGCCTCTTTATAATTTCTTCTTCGTTGACGATTTTTTTTAGTTTTAAAAAATATACTCTTAATTTACTAAGCTGGCTAAACTCTAAAAAATCTCTATCGTCGACCCAGGAATCAACTATTGTATTAAAAAGTAGTTGGATCTCAAATTTTCCCATTTTTTTTTGTATTGAATCGAATACAGATCCGGCTGAATTATCATTCATTATTTTTTTGAAAATGTCACTTGCTAAGTATCCATATTTCGAAGTGTAGGTAGTATTTATTTCTTTAATGACAATTTTCACTAAACTAAATGATATTTTTGCAGTTTCAATATCACAAACTTCGTTAGTTCTGTATTCATATCCAGGATGAATAAGATTTCGATAGTTTCTAATAACAGTTGACAAGTTTTTCGTTTTTGTAGTTATGAGTTTACAACTCTCGGCTTCATCAATTAAATCGGCTAAAGTTAATTTTAAAATTTGAGGTTTAGTTTTTGTAGTGATATCATGATTGAGAAAATACTCCAATAGAACAGCCTCAATAATACTTCCTGAAAGGATAAGTACACATTTATTAGCATTATTTTCTAAACATATTGAAAGTTCCTTTAAATCTCTCTCAATCAATTCTCGAAATTTTTGATCAGCCACAAAACTAAATTCTAAATCGTACATCTCTTTTAACGTTTTATCGAATTTTTGCCTCTAAAAGACTATTATAACAAGTTTAAATATTTTTCAAAGGGTAAATTTTACTTTTTTGATAAATTAAAATAAAAAGATACTTCAATTCTAATCTAAGTTTAGAGTCGAGCGTTAAATTGTCATACTTGATATTTACAGGCTCGTCCTCGCTTCGCGAGAACATCGCGCTCGGAAAAGATTTTTATTGGAGCGACGGAATTTTTTACTGCTTCGCAGCAAAAAATTCCGTCGCTCCTTTCAAGTCCTCTGACCGTTATTATGACAATTTAACGCTCGACTCTATTCTTAGATTCAAATTGATTTATTTACAAAAATACAATATTTGTTTACGCATTTTCAAATTAAAATGTTATTAAAAACTAAATATAAATGTTTTTGCCGGAATTTTTTCGAAAACTATGAGTTAACAAGTGTTTTAGAAGTTGCATTAATAATGAATTTTATCCAAAATCCCTGTACTTGTTTTATTTTCTGTTACACCAAAATAAGTAAATTAAGTTTTTCAATTACTATGATATCCATTTTCGAAATTCATGTTGAGGAGAAAAAAAATTAGGTTCCATAACGAATATTATAACGACGGTGAGGTTCAAAACCTCACCGTCGTTTGTGCAATTAAAACCAATAACCAATAACCAATCACCAATAACCAACCTAAGGTTTAGGTGTAGCCGCCGCTTCCGGCTTCAAAATAAAACGAGCGACATTACCGCTGCGCAAAAATTGTTTGGCGAAAACTTTTAAATCATCACCTTTCAATCCGGCAACCCATTCATCGTAGCGTTTTAAGTCGTTAATGTCTAAATTATTTTGATAAACGCCGGTGATGTAACTCGACCAAAAACGATTGTCTTTTAAATCCGTTTCGCGTTCGCGTTTGAAAAGTTCTTTGATTTTTGTCAAATCTTTATCTTCACAACCTTTGTCCACCACGTTTTGAATTTCGGTAAGTGCTGCCGCACTTAATTCACCGACACGCTCCGGTGCGCAACCAAAACTCACCGTCATTTGGTAACTTCCGACCGGATATTTGGTCAATGTGGAATTAACGCCGACACCATAAGTACCGCCTTTATCTTCGCGAATTTTTTCACGCAGTTTAATCGTGAGTAATTGCTTCAATGCCGTTAAATTAAATAAATTTTTGCGCGAATAATCAATTGCACCGGTATATACATACTGCACTTGACTTTTAGGCTCTTTACCTTTAAAAACATCTCGCGCTACTTCGCCTTTTACCGGACGCACACCAACATCTTTCCAATTCTCTTTGCGATTGGCATTAGGCAAACTACCGAGATATGTTTCAACAAGCGGTTTGAATTTAGCTTCGTCAATATTTCCGACAAAAACAAAAGTAAAATCGCTCGCGTCTTTGAATCTGTCTTTATAAATATCGTACAAACGATCAAGTTTTATTTTATCCAAATCTTCCACTTTG
>JAYTIA010000714.1:0-2840 GCA_043732145.1 Saprospiraceae bacterium | reverse complement strand
TCAATTCATCGCCGGCAATACGAATAGATTGATCGCAAACGATACCCGAAAGTGCTATCACCGCAATTTCTGTTGTACCACCACCGATGTCAATAATCATATTTCCAATAGGTTCTTCTACATCTAAACCGATACCGAGTGCGGCAGCCATCGGTTCATAAATCAAATAAGTTTCTTTTGAATCAACATGATCTGCAGATTCAAACACGGCGCGTTTTTCTACTTCCGTAATCCCCGAAGGAATACAAATCACCATTTTCATGTGCGTAAAAAAACGGCGCCGTGCGCCGGTCATTTTTATAAAACCTTCAATCATACTTTCCGCTGCTTGAAAATCGGCGATAACGCCATCTTTCAACGGGCGAATTGTTTTGATATTTTCGTGTGTTTTCTCGTGCATCTGCATCGCTTTTGTGCCTACAGCGATAGTCTCGCCGGTTTTTCTATTAATAGCGACAATAGAAGGCTCATCAATCACGATTTCATCATTTTGAATGATGAGTGTGTTGGCAGTGCCGAGGTCAATGGCTAATTCTTGCGTGAAAAATCTAAAAAGTTTGAACATTTATTTTTGCGTGTGTCAGATTTGGAAATTTAATATTAGCAAGTCATTGCATATACTTCACTCAAGGAACAATTCAGCTGATTTAAGTTTTGGTAATTAATCATAGGTAAATATCTGTGATCTGAGTGTATTATACTAAAATTCTACTAATTTTCGTGCAAAGGTAGTTCTTATTAAGTGTTTATTAAAAAAAAACTAAAAATTATTGAAAAATAAGTACAGGGAAGAAAAAGGTGTGTGTATTTTGGTAACTACTCAGGTTCTTAACGGACATGGCTCCGGAGGAGTCAAATGTTTATAGAAATATTCGTGAGAGAATGTTCTACTCCGCAGGAATCGTATATTATCGCCAATCAAATAAATTCATCTACCTTTGATTTAATAAGATTACATTTCTAAAAACAAATTATCGTTTTGAACCAGCTTACATTTTTAGGAACGGGTACTTCTCAAGGTGTACCAATTATAGGTTGTATGTGTCGCGTTTGCCAATCAACAAATTCGAAAGACAAGCGTATGCGTTCGGCTGTTTGGTTACATTTAAACGGGAAAAATATTATTATTGATGCCGGTCCCGATTTTCGTATGCAAATGTTACAACACCAAATTAATGATGTCGCCGCAATTTTCATCACACACGATCACAGCGATCACATCGCCGGCTTGGAAGATGTGCGTCCGTATAATTTTCGACAAAAAAAACCGATGCCTTTATATGCGACATTAAAAACCGAACAATCGCTGCGCAAGCGTTATGCCTATGCTTTTCAAAAAAATCCCTATCCGGGTTCACCCTCGTTTGAGTTTGTGCGCATCAATAAAAATAAAAAATTTACGCTGAACGATATTATTTTTCAACCCATTGAAGTAGTACACGGTTTTAATACAAAAGTCATAGGTTTTCGTTTCGGCGATGTGACTTATATCACAGATTGTAAATACATTGTGCCTAAAGAATTTAAAAAATTAGTTGGCACAAAAATTTTAATCATTAACGCGCTGCACCACAACGAGCACCATGCGCATCTAAATTTAAAAGAAGCGATAGCTTTAAGCGAACAACTTCAACCCGAACAAACTTTTTTCACGCACATCAGTCACGGCATGGGTTTGCACGATGAGGTTTGTGCGATGCTGCCGGAAAATATATGTCCGGCTTATGACGGGTTGAAATTAATTTTGAGTCAAGATTAGAGCATTATCGGAAACGCAGTTTAACGTTGTGAGCGGCGCAAATTTTTTATTTTATGTAAGGACACAGGTTGCGACCTGTCCCTACATAAAATAAAAAATTAATTGTTCATTGTTCATTAATTTACGTCTTTCCCCGCCTCCAATTTTTTTATCATTTGTTCTACATTCGCTTTATTAATGCCGTCCGGTGTATGTATCGATGCTTTTTTTGCCATATCCAATGCCGCTTTGTAATTACCGCCGGCAGATAAGCCGCGTACCATACCCATTTGCGTCGTAAATTCATTCGGGTTTTTGTCGTAATTCATTTTAAAAATCGCTTCCGCTTCCGAAATTCTTTTCTGCGACAATAAATCGCGTCCGTATTGATGTAACTGCTGCATATTTGCCATCGGTGTTGCTTCTTTCATGAGTACGTCTGCTTCGGCTTGTTTACCTGTTTTTTGCAACAAACCGGCTTTCGTACTTAAGGTCAAGAAGTTCTTTTGTCCGATGAATTGACCATTTACAGATTCATCTGCCCATTTCAAACCTTGTTCGAGTTCAATATTATTTTTCAAACAATAATTAGCTGCATATTGCAAACCTTCCCAAGAAAAACCCGGTGAGTTGCGCAATTGGCGTTTGAAAGATGCTAATTGAGTACCGTTCAAATCAACACTCACTTTGAACGGTATGATGCGACGTTCCCACATCAGATTAATTGTAGCGGTATTGTCGGTTTGATCCGAAAATTCATATTTCATGCGTTCAACGCTTTTATCATTGGCTTGGTTTTTTACCGTCACGCGCAAAGCATCTTCCGAAGCATTGTAATAAAAACTGCCCCACGAAGTCGAATTTTTAGAAAAAATGACGGTGCTTTCCAACTCACCTAATGCAATAAATAAAGCGTAAGTACCTGCCGCTAAATTTTGCCCTTCCACTTGCACATCGGTAGAAAAAGAAATCGTAGTGTTTTCGTTCGCACCGGCGCGCCAAGGCGCGGCTTTGCTTGTACCGAAACCTAAATCGGAAAAACCATAAGGTGCAACATTTGTTCCCCAAATTTTTCCTTCGCGTCCTTTCACACCCGGCCGGT